>JAFLBZ010000008.1 GCA_017303715.1 Rhodothermia bacterium
TTGGTTGCCTCTTTACGAACTCGGTCTTCTTCTGCTTCGATTAATTGTTCTAAACATACAAGGCACGTGTCGTAAAATCGGCTCAAACTTCGATAGGGTTCTCACTCATTCGAGCAATGCCCAGCATTGTTACTCGCCCACTAATACAAAGTACTGCTTGCAAAATTTGAGTAAGTTGTCGTATATTTTTACGAGACAGATCGCCTTCTAAAAGGGTCGTTAGGTCGGAAACAGATGTCATTTGTGTCTTCGTTTGTACAAAAACTTATACATGGCATCTGTTTTTTTGTTTTAGGCTCTCACCACAAAGTTGGCTAACATATAGGTAGTTGCATCTCTTTTTTTACAAAGATACGGCAGCAACTTGAAATCATAATTGAGCCTAAAGTTTTTGTTATTCGTTGAGTTAGATCCTTAAGACTAATCTGCTTCTTCCCCAAAATTCTTCAAGTTATTGGCTTTGGACAAGCTCAAGAATTGCATCTCTTCGATAGATTTACATCGGAAATTTACCCGTGTAAGATGTTTTGGTCTTCCTTCAAGACGATCGTCTGATTAACCCGAAGCTTAGGTTGAGTGGATGCGTTTTAAACCCATAACGCCCATTATTACAAAACGAGTTGCCATTTTATCACTGTTGTCAACCATTTTCTTCGAACACGCCTCTTAGCTTCTGAAATGATCTTACCGTAAGCACAAAAAAAGGTTGTTGGAAACATCGCCTCGCGAATTCATGGTTGCTCTTGGAACGGAAATCAAGAAGAGGTCGTAGCTTATGGTGCATAACCCACGAAAATACATAACATGCGCATTAACAATGCAGACTACATAGAATACCTATTGTTGCGGATAGCGCTTTGGTGGCTGAAGCCCTTTTGTACGCCAGAGACCCGAAAGGGGTTGTCGTTAAGACTTACGCATACCGAACAGCAAGCCCTTCATTCCGTCCTCGCCCTGCGCAAACAACTCCAAAACGATTTTACCGAAATACCCATGTTTGATTTGGGTAGCGGACGGCGAACCACCACCTTGGATACGGGAACATTTGCCAAACCCCAAACCCGCAGCATCTCCGATTTCCTGAAAAAAGCGTCTGTGAGACACGCATGGGGCGTCCTTTTGTTTAGGCTCACGAGGGTCAAACAGCCGGAACGAGTATTGGAATTGGGGACTAATTTGGGTGTTTCTGGCGCATATATCTTGCAGGCACTTAAGTTGAATGTAGCACCAAATAACAAGCAGCTTATAACCATAGAAGGTAGCCCCCACTTGTCTGAACGAGCGGAGGAACACCTTTCTGCCCAAGCCTCCAATGTGAATACGCGAGTGGTAACAGGCGCTTTTCAGAGTGTTTTGCCTACTATTTTGGCGGAAAACGACCTGTTTGATCTTGTGTTTTTGGACGGTCACCACGAATTTGAGGCGACCTTGCGCTACTTTGAGCTTATTGCCCCGCATCTTCGTTCTGGTGCATGGGTTGTTTTTGATGATTTGGAGCCTTGGTCACCTACTGTTCGTAAAGCCTTTCGCGAAATCCAAAAACGTTACCCACAAGCGCCGATTACGGATTTGCTCAAAATGGGCATTTTGGTCTGGCCGTAAGACATGTCCCAAAGACGGAATTTTATGGGATTGAGGATACATCAGAGTTCAATCACCTGATGTGCTTGTGTCTCCACGTCAAGTTTGTCTAAGAGCAGGGTTATCAAATCTGTTCCGTATTTATTTAGGAAGTACAAAAACGAGACATTTCTTTCTTGGAGGCCGTCGGGAAACAGGGCTAAGCGGGCTTTCCAAACTTGATCCCGCAAGGCATCGTAATTTCTTTTTTCTGCTTGGAGTACTCGTTTACGGAGTTTCTCCAACTCGTTGAAAAGATTGGTTCGGGTAGCTTCTACCGCCCGATCTAATGAGCCATCTTGTGCGATAACCAATGGCTTGAGTTGATCCATCTCTGTTGCCAAAACCTGTAGAGTACTATCAAATACCGCATCCATTTTACCATTAGAAAACCTTTTTACAAGATTTTGGAAATACGTATCAACGTTTCCGGCCAAGTCTGGCCAGTGCAATTGGTTACGATCTACAATTTTCCGTACTCGTGGTTCCATTAGTGTGGCGCTGGCACGCGGGAATATAATGGGCATAGGTGTGCCGCTCCATTCATAGACCTTTTTGAATTGTGCAAAATAAGCCACTTCTCCGGGGCCACCCACATAGACTGCTGTTGGAAGCAGGAAATCTTGCATTTGCGGTCTAAGGACAACATTTGGGCTAAAACAAGTGGGGTGAGCTGCTATTTCGGCCAGGAGTTCTTCCTCCGTAAAAGTCCGGTGATGGCCTTTTAGCTGGTAGCCGCTTTCGACTGGCTCGATGGCATAGCGAGTTCCTTCGTGGACATAAAAAAGGTTCACCAAACGAGGTGCTACCTGCGCATGAAAGCCTGCCGCAAGCAATTCGTTGGAGGTGGTGGAAAGTGCCTGGTATAAGGAATCTTTCTCCTGAATGGCTTTTTGGAACAGAGGGATGGATAGTGTTTTAAGTGCAGGATCGTCTGGCGAAATCATGACCAAGCCTGTTCCAGCAAAAAGTTTACAGAGTAAACGCGCAAAGGCAACACAAAACGTAGCACCCGGCAAATATTCTGAACGGATCAGCGCCATGAGTTCTGCCCGAAAATCCGTCGGCATTAAAGCTGCTTCGACCTCGGCCAAAACCTCATTGATTTGTTCGCTAAAGGCGATGCGTCCGACGGGGCCAAGATTGCCTTTTTCGGGCAAAATGTGGCCTGTATAGGCAATTTTGTTTAGCTCTGTTTGGCTTGGAATATTCAAATACGCTGCTTCGGGGAGGTCATGGTCTTCGCTTTCTAACCAAAAAACGGGGACTACGGGCTTTCCAGTTTTTTTCGTTAGCTTGCGTGCTAATTGAATGGTTGTGATGGTTTTGTATAGCGTATAGAGTGGCCCTCCAGCCAATCCTAATTGTTGTCCGGTGACAATAACTGCCGCTTCAGGGTGCTGCAATTGGTCAATATTGCTGCGAGAAGCAACATCAGCGTGGAAAAGTTCTGCTTGTCGGTGTAGCGCGAGAACCAAATTGTCTCGGTCTCTGGGGTGTGTCACAGTCCGTTGCACAAGGTCTTGTACATCAGTATCATCGGCAGGATTTCCGCCAAAGTAGCCCGACAACGCCTCATAGTTCGTGACATAGGTGCGGAAAAGCGGTGCAAAACCGGAGAGTTCAGAAAACGGGAGTGTCATGTGAGAAGATGGAAAACGGTTGGACATACGCTGCTTGTTCGTGAAACCTATCGTATATCGTGAAAGCGACGGACAAAAGCGGCTTGCACGCCATAGTACGGTAGAGGTTTCAGAAGAAGTGTTTTTTGAAAAATATTCCCAGTATCTATTTTCCCGTTTCTATGGCCTTTCGTGCAATCCGATCTACCAAGCGAGGTGCAATGAGTTTTACCCATAAGCCCAGTTTTCCTCTTGTGGTCATGACCAATTCTCGTTTTCGTGAACGGGTGGCGGCCAGGATTTGGCGGGCACATTCTTCAGCCGTCATCACCTCTCCCTCTTTTACCGGACTATCGCCAATCGGTTTACCGTCTGGGCCAATCGCTCTCCCACGAATATCCGATTTCACAAAGCCGGGGTAGATCATGGTGACATCAACACCTTGTGGTGCCAATTCCACCCGAAGTGAGTCGAAAAACCCCGCCATAGCGTGCTTAGTAGCGGCATAAATACTGCGTGTAGGCACACCTGTTTTTCCCGTAAGGCTGGAAACACCAACAATTTGGCCTTTGGCCTTCTTAAGGTATGGTAATGCGTAATAGGTACACCATACACTACCCCAGAAGTTTACCTCCATTAAGTGCGGCAGGGCTTCCGGATTGGTGATTTCGTCGAAATTTGCCCACATCGTTACGCCTGCATTGTTGATGAGGAGGTCTATCTGGCCAAAGGTCTCAATCGTTTCTTGAATCAAGGTGGAACAAGCCTCGCGGATACTTACATCTAAGGCAACGACCAAGGTTTGCGCCCCTTTTTTGGCACAGAGGGCTTCTGTCTCTTGCAATTTAGCAAGGTTGCGGGCGGCCAAAACCAATTTTGCACCTTGGTCTGCCAATTGTAGGGCAAGGGCTTTTCCAATACCGGAAGATGCACCTGTTAGTACAACCACTTTGTCTTTAAAGGCATTCATGGGCTTGAGAACACGTTTGATGTTTCGGGAAGATACAAAATTGATCCACAAACACGATCTTGCTTGTGGTCAAACCCTTTTGATGCGGTGGAATAACGGGTGAGCGTCATTTGCAAATCACTTTTTTGATGATGGTTTTTTTACCATCTGTATTGCATCGTTGGCTGCTGACTGAAGGATATTTCGGGGCGAAGGTGAGGCAAGTGCCGCCGATAAAAGCGGGATATCCGATAGATCGCCACATGAACCGAGTGCACGCAAAATTTCGGCTTGAACCAAATAGCTTTTCTCGGTTTTGTACATCAACCGTAGTTGCTTGGCGTGTATCTTTTGTTTCGTTGCGGCAATTCCCCGAACCGCAGAAACCCGTACCCGCGAATGTGCATCACTGAGTTGGGTAAGGAAAAAGTCGGTGTAGGCAATAGGGTTATTGGTTCCTACAAAAACATTGGTTATGGCCTGACGAACACCCCAGAACGTGTTCAAGCGTGCTTCTTCTCTCAAAACTGCTGCATGTTCGTCTAAATTTTTACCAAAATGTTCTATAGCCAAGATTTGGTCGCGAAAGTTACTACTCTTGAGCAGCGACAGCCATTCCTCCTTTGAAAGAACATACCTAAGCTGCATTGGAATGGTCATGAAGCGATCAAAATTAACGGTGGGTTTACCACTGAAGGTATTTTTTATGAGGGTTGAGGTTAAATAATAGGTGGAATCCGCCTTCGAGATTTCCAATGGAATGCTGACAGTACCGTTCGTAAAGTTTAGCAAAATATGTGTTTTTAGTTTAAACAAAGGGATGGCTGCTGAAACGTCTTGAAGTTGCCGAATCCTTAGTTTAAGCTGCAAATCGGAGGCATCCCATTCATACGAAACTTCGAGTGAGGGATGTCCGGCATGATCAATCCATTGATCCATAAATCCATCAAAGTTCATCCCCGTTGCGTCTTTTATGGCATCTTTCAGATTCTCGGTGGTAACTGGCTGAAAGGCATGACGTTGCAAAAGGAGCGAAATCGCCCGCGTAAAATGATCTTCGCCCATCAAATTGCGCAGATAGTGCAATACGAGCGATCCCTTGTTGTAGGTGTGACGGTCAAAGTGTTCATTGGGCAATGCAAAACCCCTATATCGAATGGGGCGTAGGTACTTGGTGTTGGCTTCCTGTAAATAGCCATTCCATTTGTCCAAACGATATTTTTCCCCTTCTTTATCGCCCAAGGACGCTCGGATGTAGTCGTTTTCGGCAAAGGTAGCAAAACTTTCGTTCAGCCATGTTTCAGGCCAGCTTCTAGCTGTGACCAAGTTGCCAAACCATTGGTGTGCCGCCTCGTGCGCAACTAACCAGTGACTTGGGAAGTCGAGGTCTGCCCGCTCGTCATGAATGGTACTTTCCCCCACAACCGTTGCTGCTGTGCTTTCTGCACCACCTCCAATCCCCGGTATGGTGATTTGGTCGTAGCGATCCCATGGAAACGCCATTCCAAAAAGGCGCTCCATAAACGCCATGATTTGAGGCGTTTGGTTAAAAGACCGAAGTGCATCCGGAACAGCTTTGGGATAAACCCAATACGCCAGAGACAAGGTTCCATAGGTTTGGCGTACCGCTTGATAATCACCAACAACCAAAACAGAAAGGTAGGTGGAGTGGGGTTTCTCTTGTCTCCAATGTGCCGTTCTTGTTCCGTCGTGTACAGTTTCCGAGACCAATGCGCCATTAGAAATGGCCTGCATATTGGCTGGCACATGTGCAATAAGTTCCTGACTCGCTTTGTCATTGGGTGTATCGTTACACGGGAACCAGTGGCGTGCGCCTTCGGGAAAAGAAAGCGTATTTGCCAACCTCGGACGGGTACCATTGGCATCCTTGAAGGTTAAACCTAAATCATAATCGGCAGACATCCCAAACTGTGTAGGAATTGGTTTTACACCTTTTGCTTCGTAGCGAATCACCACGGATAAGGTATCGTTGTATGATAACGCCCTCTCCAAATCAATAACCAAGCCGCCTTGCCGGCGTTCAGAAGAAGGGGTAAAGGCAAACGTTAGAGGCTGCTTGTGGATATTTTGTACCTCCATAACTGAAAAGGTTTCAGCATCCAATTCCAACTGCTGAACACGATCTTGTAAGGCACGTAACTGAATGGTCGTCTCTCCATAAAATGCGTTCTGCTCAAAGTCCAACTTTAGTTCAATCTTGTAATGTAATACATCGTATGGGCGTGTTTTTTCTGGTACAAGGTCTCCTTGGTACAGTACTTTAGGTTGTGCAGAAACCAAACCAAAGGCCCCCAAAAAGCCCATGACAAGATAAATTTGTTTCATGATGATCCACAATAAAGGTTATTTTTGGGGATTGAGGGCTTTCCGAAATTGCACAATACCCACTTCTCGGACGGTGGCTTCTATTTCTTCGATGGTGGTTGGCATAAAATCGGTAAAGTTTTCTACACCATTTTCTGTGACCACCACAACTTCTTCCATTCGGACATAGAGCAACTCTTCTGGAACCCAGATCATCGGATCTACCGAGAATACCATCCCTTTTTGTAGGGGCTTTGCCCGATAATTTGCCGCATCATGCACACTCATGCCCACACCATGCGAGAGGTGGCCGCGAAACGCCAACGCATTACGGACGGCGACCTCGTACTCTGGTTTAGACCAATTCTGTGATTCGATATAGCGGCGCATCTCGTCGGCTGCCGAATCCATTACCTCATTACTGGTTCGGTTCGGTTTAATTTGTTTTAGGAGTGCGTTTCGATAGGCAATGATAAAACCATACAATTCGCGTTGCCCCGCACTAAATTTCCCATTCACTGGCCACATTCTTGTTATATCCGAGGTATAGTAACGGTAATCAGGCGCATAATCCAACAACACCAAATCACCATCTTTGAGCGGCGCATCATTATGGAAATAGTGTCCCATCCAAGCATTCTTGCCTCCACCCACAATTGCAGAATAACCTTCCCGCCGTGCGCCATTGAGTTGGAAAATGTATCGAGCAGCGGCTTCAAGTTGATATTCATAAACACCAACCTCGGTAGAGCGCATTGCTTCAATAACCCCATGCGCTGCTAACCGAGAAGCCTTGCGGATTAATTCGATCTCACGCGCCGATTTTATCATACGCATTTCATCCAATACTGGCGAGAGATCTTTAATTTCTAATTGCGGATACCGTTTTTTGAGCAAATCAATAAACCAACCTTCGCGCGAGGGCCTGCCATCCCAAGGATCCGCAGCATTGTTTGCAAAAGCCGCCAAAGATTGATCTCGTGCATCATTTCCGATCTCTGCTGGACTAAAGGGCGTGTAAATCATTGGCATTGGCTGTCTAACCAAATTACTCCAAACCCAGTCTCTGCCTAATTGCTCTACAGCCCAAACACTGAAAACACCCGTCTTTTCGCGCACCTCGGTTGCATCTTCGGCGGAAAGTCGCTTGCCCTCGTTACGTTCGCGTGCATAGTCGCGATGTGGCAGATACAAAGTGGCACGACGGGAGCGGCCATCCAATACCAAGTACGAATTTGGAGTCTCAAGACCACATAAATAGTAAAAGTCATTCGATTGTCTAAAAACGCGGTAATCTAATGGCTCGGCGGCAGACTGGATAATGGCTATATTCTGCCCAATTTTATCGTAAATTTTGTCCCAACGTGCTGCAAACTCTTCCGGTGGAAAGTCTGTTTGATAACGGACTTCGTTTTGTGCAAACAAAATGGAGGGAAAAAACAAAAGGAGGAAAAAAGACCTGAGCATTGAGGGCGTGATTAAAATGAACAAAATGTGAACACGGTGAAGATACAACAAAAAACATGAGATATGGCGGTATGGATATACACGGAGTGGTTTCAGAGTTGGTTTATAAGAACTTAGACAAGCGAAGTGGCTACCTTATAAGAGTATAGTGCCACGTGCGCAGGAGAATACCGATGAGGAATTAAGTGGGGCTTAGCTCGGCTATCTTTATAGCGTAGAGGCTTTTGCCCAATCACATTGTCTTGTATTCTGCACAAAAAACAATCCCTATTTTAGTTTGGACGCCCCAATTACCGTCTGTTTTTTAGTGAATGAATAGCCTTTAAACGTATAAAAATTAAGGTGAAAAACAAAATCTTGTTACTTATGACGATATCTGACATCCCTGCAACGTATTTTATAGCAAAAAATGGCAAAGCAAAAAACTCGATTTGCCTGTCAGGAGTGTGGCTACGAGACGGCCCGCTGGCAAGGAAACTGCCCCGGTTGTGGGAACTGGAACACGTTGGTTGAAGAAAAACCACGAACCGAAGTAAAAGCGTCGGTCATTCGTCCAGCATTTGCACAACAGATTAAACCTAAACCCTTGCGCGATTACGAGATAACAGAGGAAATCCGGTTAAAAACAGGGGTTTTGGAGTTTGACCGTGTCATGGGAGGTGGGATTATGCAAAGCTCTATCACCCTCATTGCAGGAGATCCGGGCATTGGGAAAAGTACCCTTATGACCGAGATGGGGAAGTATCTGGATCAGTCCCGTATTCTTTATGTGACGGGCGAGGAATCGGGCAGGCAAGTAAAGTTGCGAGCAGAACGTCTGGGCGTGAAAGGGGATGGGTTTCTACTCTTTCCGGAAACCAATATAGAGGAAATCATAGCCGCTGTACAGGAGGCGGAGCCGGATGTAATGATTGTGGATTCTATCCAGACCGTATTTCGTCCCGACCTAACAAGTGCGCCCGGCTCGGTCTCGCAGGTGCGGGAATCGGCGGCGGCACTAATGCACTTAACAAAATCCCTGCCGATGGCCACTTTTATCGTAGGTCATGTCACCAAAACGGGGGAAATTGCCGGCCCACGCCTCTTGGAGCACATGGTGGATACGGTTTTGTACTTTGAGGGCGACCGCCATCATTCGTATAGAATTTTACGAACGGTGAAAAACCGATTTGGATCAACCAACGAAATTGGCTTGTTTGAGATGCGCGAGACGGGGTTACGACAGGTGGAAAATCCTTCCGAAATATTCCTCTCCGAACGGCGTTACGGACAAAGCGGATCGGTGGTGGTGTGTTCCATAGAAGGTTCTCGGCCACTTCTGGTGGAAATTCAGGCACTTGTTTCGGATTCAAGCTATGGCGTACCACAACGCACAACAACGGGTTTTGATAATCGTCGTTTGCAAATGCTATTGGCGGTATTGGAGAAACGCGAAGGCTGGCAATTAGGCAAGCAAGACGTGTTTTTGAACGTAGCGGGTGGTGTTCGGTTGGAGGAACCAGCGGTAGATTTGGGCGTGCTTGTGGCTGTAGCATCCAGCTTCCGAGATGTTCCCGCAGATTCTGGAACCGTTCTGATCGGCGAGGTAGGCTTGGGCGGTGAACTTCGGACGGTGAGCCATGTGGAACGCCGACTAAACGAGGCGGCAAAACTTGGATTTGAGCGGGTGGTCTTGCCTAAAACCAACCTAAAAGGTATTAGCCGCCCCGATGGTATAGAAGTTATTGGCGTGGAGCGGCTTTCGGAGGTGTTGGACTTGGCTGTCTGATTAACGACCAAAGTCATCTTGTACCCGCACAATATCATCTTCATCGGAGGGGTGGAGTGGGTCTGTGTGCTTCCAGATTTCTGCAATTATACCCCACGTTTCCAAGCCAACCAAGCGGTGGCGTTCTCCTTTTTGCAGTTCTACTACCTCGCCCATACCCAATTTTTTGAGTGGCTTTTCCTCGTCGCTATCACTGATAACAACACCAGCTATCCCACCTATAACTTTCCAAATCTCTGCACGGCGGTGGTGGTATTGCCATGAGAGGCGCTTTTCGGGCGCAACCACCAAGATTTTGGGGCTTAATTTCTCAAACCCCTCAAAGTCTTCAATGGATAAATGCGGGAAAAATGACGCGATAAACAAGGCCGCTTGGGATTCTTCGATGACAAAGAAACCTCCCCAAGGCCGATGGTCATCTTTCCCAATTACATTAAAACCCATCTCGGTGATGCTGGCCGAAATGGTTGTAAAAACCTCTTGTTTAGAAACCGTTGCATTGAATGTATTCATGTGCTTGGATGATGTTATTAGATCACAAAAAATAAAATTACGTCTTTCGGGTTTATCTATATGTTAGCCAATTTTGTGGTGAGAGCCTAAAACAAAAAAACAGATGCCATGTATAAGTTTTTGACCAAACGAAGAGACAAATGACATCTGTTTCCGACCTAACGACTCTTTTAGAAGGCGATCTGTCTCGTAAAAATATACGACAACTTACGCAAATTTTGCAAGCAGTACTTTGTATTAGTGGGCGAGTAACAATGCTGGGCATTGCTCGAATGAGTGAGATACCCTATCGAAGTTTGAGCCGATTTATCGAAAAAATTAAGCCCATTAAATCCCATGTTGGATCGTTTTTGAGGTAAAATAAAACAAAAAATAAACGTATTTCAGGGCTATCCAAAATCTCAACGGAAGGTAATGTTGTGTCGTGTTCAGCCTTCGTGCAAGACGGAAATGAAGCCCTAATTTGAGATTCTATTTGCTCAAATTCACAAAGAAGCATTAGAAAATCTGTCTTATTTACACCTGTTGACGCTAAGAAGTCACGATCTGTTTTGACATTTGAATATATCGAAAAATCTTTCATCGTTTTATGTAGATTAATATTAAGGGGAATGCACGCTTAAACTAATGTAAACATTGTACTTATCCCAATGCAACAAGTCTAATATTTACCTCGAAAATATCTTGGTTCCCTGCTCCAATATTTGTAGTTCTCGTGCCATATTCTCGCGAGCTTGGATCTCATACTTTTTGAAAAAAGGTTCTGCATAAAAAATGCGTTCTCTCTGGATAAAGTTATTCAGAACGGTTATACGTCCAGAACGATAGACTTCATCATGAAGCTGCTGATACTCCTTCCTAATGTTTTTGGCATATCTAAGGTAGGTGGGCCAGTTGTTACCAAGTATGGCGAGATCGGCTCCGATAAAGACATTCACCCCGTATAAGCCGTGCTGCGAGTGGTTGGCGGTTGCCAAAATTAGGTCTTCACAAAGTAGAAGGATTTCTTCCGACACTACATCCTGCAAGCGGCTCTTTGCGAGAAGTGCGCTCTGGGTTTCATTATCGGGGCTGGTGGGTTCATAAACGACGTCGTGGTAAAAGAGCGCGAGGAGTGTTGCTTGCCAACTGGGGACGTTTTTTTGGTATGGATACAAAACCTCGTACATGTTTTGCAAATGTAAAAGGTTGTGGTAGGTGCGATGAGGTTGCGAATAGGCAGCACACAACTCTTCCCATAAAACTGGAGCTTTAGGATGTGAACTGAGCGCTTCCCAAAAAACAGGTTGGAGCAGTTGTTTGACTGCTGAACTTCGTTCATCTACCATAACCATATTCCATGCAAACATCGTTTTACCAATACACGCGATAAAGCAATTTAACATTAAAACCCGGTTCTGGCATAATGCTTCTAACCCGCGAGAGGTGGTCGCGATATGTCGTATTGGTTAGGTTGTTGATGCTTAGATTGAAGGTGTGAAGGGTTTTTCCCATCGTAAGGTGATACTGTGCAGCAATATTGGGAACGATATAGCCCTTGGTAGCCTCCTCAAACTCGCCCAGTCGGTTTTGTTGGGCTGCAAATTTCACACCCGCAGAAAGGCGTAAATTTCCTATACGGTACTGGACTGCCCCCCGACCATTTAGGGGGGGGATTTGTGGAAGCGGACGTTGGGTCTCTACCAAGGTTCCCGATACAAAACTTAGCGTAGCTTCTGTGGTCAATCCGGCAAAAAGTGATTGCTGGACTACGGCTTCAAACCCTTGTATCACAGCATCTCCTCGGCTAAACTGATAGACGGGTAATAATGTCCTGTTGTTGATTTTTCCTGTGTTTGCTAAATAGATGTAGGAAGGAATACGGTTGCGGAAAAGAGAGAACTGTACCTCATTTTGGGTTGTGCGATAGCGTGTATGCCATTCGGCACCGATTCCCTTTTCGGTGATCAAGTCTGGATTTCCGGTATCATAGGAATACGCAGCCAAGTGCGGCCCTTCGGTAAATAATTCTTCTAAGGCAGGCATCCGAACCGAACGGCTAAAGGTAAGTGCGGTAGAGAGGCGCTTGGTCAGTTGGCCATTCACACTTGCAGAGGCCGAAATCCCGCCAAAGTCGCGCTTTCGGATAAAACCTATTCGGGTTTGGACTTCTTTTTCTGGGATGGCGGTGCGTGCGTCGTACCGTAAACCAAGACTCGTGGTCCAACTCCCAAAAGCGGCTTCTTGATATACATAGCCATTTGCGGCCACCTCGTTTGCATTGGGCGAAAACACCAGACCGCCCACATGGTATTGACGAAACAAGGCCGAAATTCCGGCTTTTCCTCGTCCAAATGGCCCGATAGATTTGGTTTGTGCGTCTATTCTGGTGTGGAGTTCCTGTGTCTGAAATTCCATGCCTATGGCGCCACTCGCCTCAAATTCTTGATGGAAATAGTATGTAAAATTGCTTTTTATCGTAATATTGGTCAAGAATTGCTTGTTTTTTGGAATAAATTCACTGGCCGCTTCTATGTGGTTGCGATAGAGCGATATCCGCACCCCAAGTGGATGTGCGCCCACAAAGCCGCCCGGAATACCGTATTGTGAATTGTAGTGGCTATATGCCGCGCCTACATGGCCCCAATTCCGTACTGCCGAAAGTCCAAGCGAGGCATTGAAGGTTTTTAGGTCTGTATTATTAAGAACGCCAGATGGGGTATTCAGGTCTTGTGCAGCCCGAAACGAGCCATCGGTATGAAGGGCTAGTTTCCCAATGGGCGCGCCAATCATATACCCCGCAGAGAGGCTTTGGTTAACGCTTTCTCCTTGGATAGAAGCCGCCACATGTAGGTCTTCCGGCTGGTGGGTGGGAATAAAGTTTCGGATCACATTGATCACCCCGCCCAAGGCATTAGCGCTATAAGCAAGGGCAACAGGGCCGCGCAAAACTTCGATTCTTTCGGCATTTAGCGGCTCAATGACCACCGCATGGTCTGCCGACGATGCAGAAAGATCGCCTGTTCTTCCGCCATCTTCCAGAATGGTTAAGCGATCCCCGCCCATACCGCGCAAAACGGGTCTGGCAGGTGCTGGCCCCATCGCACGCATCGCCATTCCGGCAGTACCCAACAAAGTTTCCGCAATGGTTCCCGAAAGGTTCTGGCGGAGTGTGGCTCCTTCTACGGCCAAAGCTGCTTTTTCAAGTTTGTTGCCTGCATCTCCCAGAATCTCTACCTCGCCCAAGTTATTCCCCGAAGTTGTTAATCGGATAGATATCCGAACAGTATCTTGGTTGTTGATCTGGATTTTCTGCTCAAGTGGCTGATATCCAACACGTAAGGATTTGAGGGTATAGGTTCCAAGAGGAACATTCGGAAACCCAAACACTCCTTTACCATCGGTTGTGGCGGTTCTACGCAATTCCTCCAATAACAACTGTACAAACGGAATAGGCTCACCCGTTGCGCGATCGGTAACACTGCCCACCACTAATGCGGCAGGGACTGCTTGATGCCTTATAGTGTAGAAGGTGTTTGACGCGGCAGGAGTATGGAAAGAGGTTTGGGCAAGGGACAAACTTGGGATTAACCACAGGAAAAAGTATAAACGGCTCATCTCGGTATTATAAAGTGGCATCCGGACCCACGCTGGATCCAGATGCCACAAGGCTAAAAAGTTATTTGACTTCCACCGGAAGGGTTCTTTTTGCAAAGTCAAAGTGACCTTCGTGTAACAGCCCAATTTCTAAATTGGCGGTTCCGGCCTTTTTTCCTGTCACCTTTAGGCCCCAAGCCCCATCTGCGGCAACCGCAAATATGGTAGCATCGGTACTGGCAATGTGGAGCGATGCGCCGTCCTCAAGCGAGGTGATTTCCTTTTTTTCGGCATCCAACCATTTAACCGTGTAGGCATCGGTTGCATTAAGTGCAAGACTGATTTTAGTGCCGCTCTCTATTTTTCCGTCAAAATACCGGATGACCTCGGTTGTGCCTTTATAAATGGAAAAGCCCTCGGCTTCGGTGTGTTCTTCGTGCCCATTTACAAGATCACAGGCCGGAACAAAAGCGAGTACAGCAAGAAGCAGTACAGAGAAAAATTTATTCAACATGATTTTAGACATTTTAGGGGTAAAAAAGAAGGGGAGCGATGTAACGCTCGAATACAAGCATAGACAAACAGAACCCTTAAAAAAGCATGGTGCAGAGGGTTCTATTTGCATAAATTAGAAAGTAAATGATGCCTATGCGAATGGAGGGGCACGACTTGGCGGGGTACTAAGAGAAGCGATGTTTGTAGGAGAGGCTGGATCTACAAAAGGCCTGTCCTGTAAGGGTAATGTCACACGTTTTTCCCAAATCAGAACCTTATTCCAGATCGGAAAACCATGATGTAAAGCACAATCGTGATGGTGTATATCCGATGTACAAGGTTTTTCTGCGTGGGGTTCGTGTTTATCTTGGGTGCTGTGGTGGGTTTCGTCGTGTTCGAGGCGCTCTAAGGCTTGGGAAGCCTCATGGACCAAAGGCATTACCAAGCCGCTTGACAGTAAAACAGCAAGGAGCAAACGGATAAGCCTTGGTAAAAACCCCAACAGGCGCATAATACAATGCAACAAACGAGAAATACAGTCCCTAAAACATTGAGGTAAAGACGTCCTATGTTCAAGAAATGTTTCCTATTGCTTTTTTTGCTCCCTTGCTTGGGCTTAGGGCAAGCTCTTCCGGATACGGTTGTATTTCGGATAAATATGCAATCGCTCATTTCCAGAGGGGATTTTAAGCCAGATGCAGATCGAGTGGGGGTTCGTGGTAATGAGCAGCCACTTTCATGGGGCATCTCGGTAGTTGCAGAGGATATGGATAAAGATGGTGTTTATGAGGCGCGGATCCCCTTTGTCCGGAAAAACGAACGTGTGGTAAAGGTCTCTTACAAGTTTAAACTTGAGCGTGCCGGAAGCGAGCCTAATACGGGTTGGGAAGATGGCCCTAATAGAATGGTTGTTGTTAATGGACAAAGCAAGGTTGAGAGAAGTTTTAATGCACCTCCGGAGCCTATTCCACCCACTTTTACAGGCCGTATAATCACACATGAAGCGTTTGCGTCTAAGTATTTACCAGCCCGAAATGTGTATGTGTATTTACCGCCTGATTATGATAAAAATCCGCAGAAACGTTATCCCGTTCTCTATATGCACGATGGCCGTAATGTGTTAGACGCCTCAGTAATTGGGCAAGAATGGGAAATGGATGAGGCGGCAGAACAACTCATTATAAAAGGAGACATCCAACCGTTTATCTTGGTGGGCATAGACAATACTTCGCATCGTATTTTTGAATATACGCCGGATGCCATTGTTTATAAGGGTAAACAGCTTCTAAAAAGAGTGGATCAACCAATCCGGGGCGATGATTTAGTGGCCACACCAGCACGTTATGGTACCGATTTTCTTACGGGCGTTACGGTTACAGCCGCAGAACGTGGTCTATGGCTACGGTCTCATGCGTCGGCTTCTTTATTGCGTCTGGATAAACAAGCGGATGGATCTTATACAGCAGAAGCGCCTCGCCTCCGGTTACAGTTTTTGCGAGATCAAGAAGGTCTTGTTAACGCCTTGGAAATTACAGGGCTTACGACGGGTGGTGGTGGATTTTTATATGGAAAAATGTTGACTGAGGAGATTAAGCCGTTTATTGACCGGAATTACCGTACCCACAAAAAGGCGAATCATACCTTTGTGGGTGGTTCGTCGTTGGGTGGTTTGCTTTCTATGGCTTTGGGGCTTGCGTATCCCAATGTTTTTGGTGGTTTATTGGTGGTTTCGCCCTCGGTTTGGTGGAATGGAGAATCGCTTATAAGCCGCGTAGAGCAGCTAAAACGCAAAAATCGCCAGAAAATTTGGGTGGATATGGGAACTGCCGAGGGTGCAAATGCCGTCGCGACTTCCAATCGGTTGGTTGAAGCCCTCCAAGCAAAAGGTTGGACGTCCAAGGAACTTCGATATGTTGTTGCTCCGAATGCCCAACACAATGAGGCCGCTTGGGCAGTAAGGGCACCAGATATGCTCCGTTTTTTATTTGGCGACAAAAAATAATACCCTTTCGATAAGGATCGATTCTTCGTTCTTTCGTAATATTTATACTGGCTTAAATCTTTTAAATTCATATATTTAAAAATAATTATCTTTGTGTAAATAATAGACATTAAGATACGGTTTTATTGGTTCTTTGCCATCAGACGGTGTTGCACCTTAGGCATGATCTTCGTGTGTGCGATGAAAATTATAGGAAACCCCTATCCGCTTTAAGCGTTCGGGATAGGCGTTGCTACGTCGGTGGCATTATTTAAACAAATCAACTTTAGCACAACTATGTACGCACCACTTTCTGTTCAGGCTTGTGAAGAAGCCTTAGATCAGCTTTCGGGTTGGCGTCTCGAAGACCATGCCCTCCAGAAAACCTTTCATTTTTCCGATTTTAGGGCGGCTGTTGCGGCCATCGTCCGTATTTCTTTTGAGGCCGAGGCGCTCAACCACCATCCTGAGTTGTTTAACGTCTGGAATAGGGTGGAATTTAAGCTCCGCACGCACGATGCCGGAAACCTCGTAACGGCACAAGACGTGGCACTTGCCAAACGCATTGAAGCTGTCCTATCCGAATCTGTATGAGGCAATCCATCAAAAACCGCTTGTTATTGTTTAGCGCCATCGGTATATCCCTGCTATTTGCGGAAGGACTCGTCCGGTTGTTTTTCCCACAAACCCTCTTTAGGCCAAAGTTCGAGGTTTTATCCGACGGCTTAAAGGTCAATCGCTCACCAGGAACCACCACCGACGAGGTGTTTGGCCGTACCGTGCAGTATAACTTCAAGCCTTTTCATCTTCGCAAGACGTCCCGCAATCCACTGGGATACGAGGTGCTTGTCACCAGAACTTGAGCGCCAAGACCAAACAACCGCCCAAAGAGGTGTACAATTGGGGCAAGCGCTCTTTACCCGAATGAAGGCATGGGCCGATGCCCGCGACCTTCCGTTTTGGGTGTGTACCACAGGTTGGTTTGATGACACGCCCAATCCGTCTGATGCCAATAAAGCATTTTGGGCGGTTGCACCCGCCTTTTTTCGTCAACTCTCGGTTCCCTTCGCCGATTCTTCGCGCTATATTTGGCTTAAAAGAAGGTCTGATCCTACAGATTGGGAAGTTCCGGATGGACATCCAAATCCAAAAGGTGCAGAATTGATTTCAAAAGCGGTGTGGCCCTTTGTATATTCACAACTTTCTGCGGTTTCCACAGGGTACCAACAATACCTGATGCAAGGTACGGAAAACCGTTCTACTCGAAAATTAGCACCTATACCATGAGTTTATTCGATTTGCAGGCCGCCAATGCGCAAGTAGCACAAGAGAGCGCGTTTATTGATGTTTTGCTTGAGCGCGTTCATCGCGTGGTGGTGGGGCAGCAATACATGATCGAACGATTGTTGATCGGCCTTTTAGCAGATGGACATGTGTTGCTCGAAGGCGTTCCGGGACTTGCCAAAACCCTGACCGTTAGCACCCTCGCAAAAGCCATCGGCACAAAATTCCAACGCATACAGTTTACGCCCGATTTGCTCCCCGCCGACCTCATCGGGACATTGGTTTATAACCAGAAAGCCGGAGACTTTTTCATTAAACAAGGGCCGATTTTTGCCAATATTGTATTGGCGGATGAGATCAACCGGACGCCCGCCAAGGTGCAATCCGCCTTGTTGGAGGCCATGCAAGAGCGGCAAGTGACCATCGGCGAAACCACGTTCCGTTTAGAACAGCCCTTTTTGGTCTTGGCCACCCAAAACCCGATCGAACAAGAAGGGACTTATCCGCTTCCCGAAGCGCAAGTAGATCGTTTTATGATGAAGATAAAAGTTGGATACCCAACCCGCGCCGAGGAGTTGGAAATCATGCGCCGGATGGCCAGAACGGGCGAAAAAGAAGACATTCAGCCAGTGGTACATGCTCCTCAAATCTTGCGTGCACGTCAGGTTATTAACGGCCTATACATAGACGAGAAAGTGGAACAATACATTGTAGATTTGGTGATGGCCACCCGCGAGCCGCTCCGTTATCGTCTTCGGGAAATAGAACAATACATAGACTTTGGGGCCTCGCCGCGTGCCACCATCAATTTGAACCTTGCTGCCCGCGCCCATGCTTTCTTGCGCCACCGCGCCTATGTAACACCAGAGGATGTACGTGCTATTGCAATGGATGTCCTCCGGCATCGCGTCATTACTGGGTACGAGGCTGAAGCCGAAGAAGTAACGTCCGAAATGGTGATCCAGAAAATCTTAGACACCATAGAGGTTCCCTAAGCCCCCATGCCCATGCTCCGGTCTTCTCGTATTCTTAGAAAATCGTCCATAACCGTTGCTTTTCTTGTTGAGCAACTTCGTAATTTACGTGACGGCGGCTTAGAACTCCAGCCCATCTCGGAAAATGGGGCGAAGGAAAACCAGATAACACAACCCATTTCCAACCGCCCCGGCTTGGTCTTGGCGGGTTTTACCGCTAAATTTACAGACCAGCGGGTACAACTCTTGGGAAATACAGAATGTCATTATTTAGATAGTTTATCTCCAGAGGAGCAAGAGGTGGCCTTCCAATACCTCATTTCTTTTCCCATTCCGTGCCTCTTCCTGACGGATAACAACAAAATTCCAGACAATTTGATTGCAAATGCAGCACAAAAAAACATTCCTGTATTTCGCACCCCAAAGCCCACGGCCGAGTTTGTCTCTTTGCTACATGATTTCCTTGCCGATCAGTTTGCAGAACAACAAACCGTGCATGGTTCATTGATGGATGTTTATGGCATTGGTCTATTGCTCACCGGAAAAAGCGGAATTGGCAAAAGCGAAGTCTCGTTAGATCTGATTGAGCGTGGCCATCGCTTGGTGGCAGATGATGTGGTGGTCCTTACACGTCGTGAAGGAAATGTGCTTATTGGCTCTGGAACCGATCTGGTTCAACATTTTATGGAAATTCGTGGATTGGGGTTAATAGACATTCGAGCCATGTTTGGTGTACGGGCCATTCGGTCTCATAAGCGGGTGGAGGTGGTAGTGGATCTTCAATCGTGGGATCCAGAAAAAGAATATACCCGTTTGGGCATGGTGGATGAATACAAAGAATTTTTGGGGGTCTCGCTCCCTTTGGTAAAACTGCCCATTATTCCGGGCAAAAACATGACGGTTCTCTGCGAGGTCATCGCGATGAACCATCTGCTACGGTATTATGGCTACGATCCGGCCAGTGTATTCCAAGAGCGCCTTCAAGAGCGTATTCGGAAAAAAGGCCCCAATGCCACACGCGGTATCGAGTATTTTGGTCATGACTTCGAGTAAGTACAGCATCTATCAAGTCAATACTCAATCATAACCTTATTGTCCAAAACTTGTTTAAGAAAGCGGCCTGTATGGCTTTTGCTCGCTTTAGCAATGATCTCTGGTGACCCCTCTACAACCAATGTTCCTCCTTTATCGCCGCCTTCAGGCCCAATGTCTATCACCCAATCAGCGGAACGGATAATGTCTAAGTTATGTTCTATGACCACCACCGAGTGTCCATTCCGAATCAGGGCTTCGAAGGCTGAAAGTAGCTTCTGGATGTCATCGAAATGCAGGCCTGTTGTGGGTTCGTCAAAGATATACAACGTGTGCTCCTTGGCTGACCTTGCCAAATAATAGGCCAATTTTAGGCGCTGCGCTTCACCGCCGGAGATGGTATTGGCGGGTTGTCCTAAAGAAAGGTATCCCAATCCAATATCCTGCATAACCTTCAGTTTTTTGGTTAATTTGGGCTTATCTCCAAAAAACGTCACGGCCTCGTCCACCGTCATCCGTAGCACATCATCAATATTTTTATCTTTATACCGCACCTCCAATACGTCTTGCTTAAAACGTTTCCCTTTACAAGCCTCACAGGTGAGGAATAAATCCGCCAAAAACTGCATTTCCACCTTTACCACTCCGTCTCCCTCACAGGTTTCGCAGCGACCACCGGGTACATTAAAGGAAAAATATCCTGCTTTATAATCGCGCACTTTGGCCTGATACGTATCCGCAAAAAGGTTGCGGATTTCGTCGTAAGCGCCCAGATAGGTTACGGGATTGGAGCGGGGCGTCCGGCCAATAGGCGACTGATCTACCATTTCCACTTGGCCAATCCATTCTGCACCCTCGATGGCCTCGTGTGTACCCACTTCCTCCGAGAAACTATCCTTCAAGCGTTTTAGCCCTCCGTACAAGGTTTGATATACCAAGGTGGATTTTCCGGAGCCGCTTACGCCCGTTACCGCAGTCAGTATGCCTAATGGAAAGCGGATGGTTAGGTTTTTTAGGTTGTTCGCCTTTGCGCCGATCAGGGTAATCACCTTTTCAGGATTAATAGGACGCCTTTTCGCGGGTGTAGGGATGCTTTTTTTACCAGAAAGGTATGCACCAGTAAGGGACTTGGGGTTGTGAGTTACCTCGTCATAGTTTCCGGTTGCCACAATCTCGCCACCAAAGCGTCCAGCGCCCGGCCCAATATCCACGATATGATCGGCACGTGTCATCATATCGTGGTCATGCTCTACCACCAATACGGTATTGCCAATGTCGCGAAGGTGTTCCAAAATCCGAATTAGGCGGTCGGTATCTCGCGGGTGTAGCCCAATGCTGGGTTCGTCTAAAACATAGAGGGAGCCTACCAATGAGGATCCGAGAGAGGTGGCAAGGTTTATCCGCTGGCTCTCCCCACCGGAAAGGGTTTGAGACAGTCTGCTTAGGGTAAGGTATTCCAAACCGACCTCATTCAGATAGCGTAATCTTTTTAAGATTTCCTCCATCACGCGCCCCGCGACATTTTGTTCAAAATTGGAGAGTTGTAAGGAGGAAAACCAATGATGTGCATCGCGAATGGTCATGGCGCAAACCTCACCAATGCTTTTCCCCTTTTGTGTCGTCCCGTCATCTAACCGCACATATCGCGCCTCTGCCCGCACCCGATGCCCCTTGCAATCTGGACAAGTGGTGTAACCCCTAAACCGTGCGTGATAAATGCGGTAGTGCATTTTATAATTGTTCTTTTCTAAGAAGGCAAAGAAGGGTCGGATACCGATGTATGCACCGTAGCCGCTCCAAAGCCATTCTTTTTGCTCGGCATTAAGTTCTGCATAGGACGTATCAACCGGAAAACGTGATTTAGCCGCCTCTGTCATCAGATCTTGGTAATAAGTCCGCCATGTTTCGGTATTAAAAGGAGCTAAAGCCCCCTCACGCACGGTAAGGTTTACGTTCGGAACAACCAAGTTTTCGTCTATGCCTTGCACCCGACCAAACCCCTGGCATGTAGGACAAGCGCCAACAGGCGAATTAAAGGCGAAAAGCTGCGGCGTAGGTTCTTGAAAAACAATTCCATCCCGCTCGAAAAACTCAGAAAACACCCATTGTTCAGGGTTGTGAAATCGTTGGATGACACACTGCCCGCCCCCTTCACGGAAGGCCGCCTCCACCGAATCGGCGATACGTGAAAGCAAAGCCTCGTCGCCTTTCTGCATCGCCAAACGATCCACCAAAACCAAAAGCCGTTCTTTGGATGCTTTTACCGACTCTGGCGGCGTATCATTTAGGTCTATCAAGACTTCGGAAGTGCCTTTTTCGGCTTGTTTGGGGGTTGGGAGCAACAAAAACCGAAAGAAGCCGCGTGCTTGCATCGCCTGAAGTTCCAATAGCAAGTTTCCACCTTTACGTTGTGGAAAGGGAAAGCAGATGTAAAAACGTTCACCGTCGTCTAAGGCCGTCTCCATGTCTGTTGCCACCGAGCGCGGTGAATCTTTTGTGACCACCTCGCCGCTTACAGGCGAAACCGTCTTACCAATTCGGGCAAACAATAGGCGTAGATGGTCATAAATCTCGGTGGTTGTGGCCACCGTAGAACGTGGATTTCGGGCTACAGTGCGTTGTTCAATGGCAATGGCTGGCGATAACCCTGTGATATTATCCACATCCGGCTTATCCATTCGTTCCAAAAATTGCCGCGCATAAGCACTCAAGCTCTCGGTATAGCGCCGTTGCCCCTCGGCATAGATCGTATCAAAGGCGAGCGAAGACTTCCCTGATCCAGAGGGGCCTGTAAAGACAATGAGTTTATTACGGGGCAACTCCAAATCCACATTTTTAAGGTTGTGTTGCCGTGCGCCTTTTATCACAATGGGTCTATGAGGCTGGGGAGCAGGTTGGTCTTCCTTTGATGGTGGGATGGCTTCGGACATCAGGGGCTTGCGGTTTATGTTATAGGGTTTTGGCGGGAGTATTTGTAGAAACTACGCCATAACCAAAGGAAAAAATAGATGTGTACTTTCTGAACTTTTTGTGGTATCTCCCATGTCGTTCAGAAAAGCCAATATTCGTCCCATCAAAAACGATCCTCTTTCAAAAATCGTCCCTTACCTTTTGAGGAAGGAACCGGATTAAAAGCATAGTACCCCGAATCTTGTAACATCCAGAACAGGAATGCTTCACTATTCCGGCGGAACGTTGTATATTGATTTTCTGTTTATCCTTTCACCAATGGTTCATCATGAAACAACTTTTAGGATTCTTGTTGCTTTGGCCTGTTTTATTGTATGCACAAGACAACAAATGGGACGTGACCAAGCCTTTTGGAAAAACGTTTGAAAACCGATTTACGACCGACGAAGGCACTTGGATGAGCTTGGATGTATCGCCGGATGGTCGCGAAATTGCCTTCGACCTCTTGGGTGATCTGTACACCATGCCCATCTCCGGCGGAAAAGCCACACTGTTGGCTGGAGGACCGGCGTGGGAACTACAGCCCCGCTATTCGCCAGATGGACAATGGATTTCTTTTACCTCGGATCGTGACGGCGGGGATAATATCTGGGTGATGCGCCGTGATGGCAGTGGGCTAAAGCAGATTACCAAAGAAACCTTTCGGTTATTAAACAATGCCACTTGGAGTCCAGATGGGCAATATGTGGTTGCTCGGAAGCACTTCACGGGAACGCGGTCTCTGGGTGCTGGCGAGATGTGGCTTTATCATGTTTCTGGCGGAACAAACGGTCTCCAACTTACAAGCCGCAAAAACGACCAGCAAGATGCAGGGGAGCCGATTTTCTCGCCAGATGGTCGCTACATTTATTGGAGTGAGGACATGTCTGGCGGCAGTACTTTCGAGTATAACAAAGACCCCAATGGCAGTATTTATTTCATCAGGAGGTTAGACCGCGAAACAGGGCAAATCCTCAACCTCGTAACCAGTGCTGGCGGAGCTGTCCGGCCACAGCCTTCGCCAGATGGCAAACTGCTCGCATACATCAAACGGGTGCGCCTTAAAACAGTTTTGTACCTCTTGGACTTGAAAACCGGAGAAGAATGGCCTGTCTATGATGCCCTCTCTAAAGATCAACAAGAGACGTGGGCAACATTTGGGGTTTATCCAGGTTTTGCGTGGATGCCAGATGGGAAAAGCGTGGTGATCTGGGCGATGGGGAAAATCCGGCGGATAGACTTGGAGATGAAAACGGCCACCGTCATCCCCTTCGAGGCACAAGTCAACCAAACGATGACCGAGGCGCTACGCTTCCCCGTAGCAGTCTCTCCAGAAACCTTCGAGGTGAAAATGATCCGTCATACCACCACCGCGCCAGACGGAAAAGCCTTGGTGTTTAATGCCGTGGGGCAATTGTGGCGGAAATCCCTGCCCGATGGCAAGCCCGAACGCCTAACCGATGGCACGCATGGGGCCTTTTATCCTGACATTTCGCCAGATGGAAAGTGGGTGGTATATAGCGGATGGGACGATGCCGAGCATGGAGCACTTTATAAAATCCCGTTATCGGGTGGTTTGGCACAGAAGTTAACCAGCATCAAAGGCTTCTATATTTCCCCGCGATTTTCGCCAGATGGAAAAAAAATTGTCTTTCAACGTGGGACTGGAAATCCGCACCTCGGCTTTACTTTTGCGCTCGCCCCGGGACTGTATTGGATGGATGCAAATGGCGGAGACCTGAAGTTTATCACAGAAGACGGAACCGATCCGCGCTGGATGCCCGACGGAAGTCGGATCTTTTATTCTACCGGCGGAGGGCTTTCTAAGTCGTATAAAAGCATAGACGTGGATGGCAGTGATCTACGTACCCATTTCTCGATGAAGTACCCGAATGATGTTGTCCCAAGCCCGGATGGAAAATGGGTGGCTTGGCGGGAATTATACAACCTATATGTAGCGCCTTTTCCGCAAACCGGACGGACGGTGGAACTGAACAAGGACATGAAAGAAGTTCCTGTTACACGCATCACCCAAGATGCAGGGGACTATCTGCATTGGTCTTTGGACAGCAAGGCGCTCTTGTGGAGCATCGGCCCCATGTACTTCCGTCGCGAACTCAAAGACGCTTTTACGTTTATAGCGGGCGCTCCGGAAAAACTGCCCGCTCCAGACTCTACTGGCATAAGCGTAGGTCTTACCCTTAAATCCGATAAACCTTCGGGTAAATTTGCACTCGTTGGTGCTCGGATTATTACCATGAAGGGAGATGAAGTTTTAGAAAACGGAACCATTTTGGTGGAAGGAAACCGCATTATTGCCGTTGGTACAAACCTACAAACTAGAGGGTATAAAACCATAGACGTAAAAGGAACCACCATCATGCCCGGAATTGTGGATGTTCATGCCCACCTCGGAACAAGCTATAATGGCATTTCGCCACAGCAAAGTTGGTCGTATTATGCAAATCTGGCATTTGGTGTCACCACCTCCCACGACCCCTCTGCCGATACCGAAATGGTGTTTTCTCAGGCCGAGATGGTGCAAGCGGGTTTAATGACGGGGCCGCGTGTCTATTCTACCGGAACCATCCTCTATGGTGCAGATGGCGATTTTAAGGCCATCATCAACAGCTTAGACGATGCCCGAAGCCACCTCCGACGTATGAAAGCCGTTGGCGCAATTTCGGTGAAGAGCTACAACCAACCGCGTCGTAACCAACGCCAGCAAGTGCTCAAGGCGGCAGCAGAACTGGGCATGATGGTTGTACCAGAGGGTGGCTCTTTCTTTCAGCACAACATGACGATGGTGGCAGATGGTCATACCGGCGTGGAACATGCAATTCCCGTTGCACCACTTTATAAAGATATACAAGAATTCTGGGGGAAAACATCCGTGCAATATACCCCAACTCTCATCGTGGGCTATGGCGGCATTTGGGGTGAAAATTATTGGTATCAAAAAACCAATGTCTGGGAAAACAAACGCCTCCTTACGTTTGTACCTCGCCCCATTGTGGATGGACGCAGTCGCCGACGGATGATGGCGCCCGATGACGATTTTGGGCACTTTGGCCTAGCAGCATCTGCTCGAACCCTAACCGAAAAAGGAGTCAGGGTGAACTTGGGCGCACATGGGCAATTACAAGGGCTGGGCGCACACTGGGAATTGTGGATGATGGCGCAAGGTGGCATGACGAACCTACAAGCCATTCGCACGGCAACCCTGAATGGCGCTCATTACCTTGGAATGGATCGTGATCTTGGCTCAATCGAGGCCGGTAAACTTGCAGACTTGGTGGTGATGGATCAAAACCCGCTCGAAAACATCCGAAATACTGAGAATATCCGTTATGTCATGAAAAACGGACGCCTCTACGATGCCAAAACCATGAATGAACTTGGGAATGGCGACACCAAACGGCACAATTTCTGGTGGGAACAGGGTAAAATCTCGGATGCTTTTATCTGGAAAGGCGCTACCTTTGGTTTTGGCGAAGCGGCCTGCGGATGTTTTGGCGCACATTGAGGATAAGGTACAACTAACGTGCTTTGTTATCCCTTTTATCTCTTAAAAAACATTAAGACGGCTCGCTTTCCTCTTCTTTACTTTAATTTTATGGTGTTCCATCTAAACCACAGATTCATATGAGATACCTTCGGTCTATTCCGCTTTTTACTTGGCTATTGATCGTGCTGAATGTAGTTGTCTTTGCAAGCGATCAGGCTTTAGAAACCGTCATCATAAATGTTCCGCTCATTTCCGGAGCGCAATTCGTCTTGGATTTGGGTCATCTGCTCTTGATGATTGGGGTGGTGGTCTTGTATTTCGAGATCATTAAAGCCACACGAACCACAACGGCTTCGGTGGTAGATCATGGCCTTTCCACCCTCGTTTTTGTTGTATTCCTTATCGAATTTATCACCGTTAAAGCGTGCGGAAATGCAACATTCTTGGCCATTGCAGTGATGTCATTGGTGGATGTTGTGGCCGGATTTACCGTCACTATTTCGTCTGCCAAGCGTGACCTCTCTCTGGGCGCACAACCTTAATCCTCCAAACATGAACTACGTTTCTATTAAAATATCCGTACCGACCGAAGAGCAAGACCTGCTTATTGCAGAATTAACCACGCTCGGCTTTGAATCTTTTCTACAAGAAGATGATGTTCTTCAGGCATTTACGACAAAAGAGAATTACCAACCAGAGGCCGTAAATCTGGTACTTGATTGGCTGGCAGCGCATAACTACCCACAACAAGTGTCCTTAGACGAGATCGAACCCCGAAATTGGAATGCCCAATGGGAGGCTTCTATTCGTCCCATTGTTGCCGGATCCTTTGTGATCGCACCTACTTGGAGCGAAATTCCAAAAGAACACAAGGAAAAAAACATCATTCGGATAGACCCAAAGATGAGTTTTGGTACAGGCCACCACCAAAGTACCCGCTTGGTATTGGGTTTTATACCCAAGTATGTCCGCCCGAATGACCGCATTCTTGATGCCGGAACGGGAACGGGTGTTCTGGGGATTGCCGCCTTAAAGGTAGGGGCACTCCATGCTTTGGTTTTTGATGATGACCCTTGGGTGGAGGAAAATGTACAGGAAAATTTCCTGCTTAATCATGTGGAATATGCCTACGAATTGCGGATATGTGGCATGGAAGGCATTCATGAAGCCAACTTCGACGTGGTCATTGCCAACATCCAACGCAATATTTTATTGGAAATGATGCCGGATTTTCGAGATAAAACCAAACCCGGTGGCTTTCTGATCTTGGCCGGACTACTGGTGGAAACAGACCGCGCCCCAATCCTTGCCGCAGCCGCAGGGCATGGGTTTACCATTGAAGACGAAGCGACCGAAGACGAATGGTGGAGTGGTGTTTTTATGCGACTGAGTACCCTCGAAAACCGCCTCGGACAGGATGGAACAGATTAACCTGGTTGTTTTTCTTCCTGATACTGAAGATCCAAGCCATTGGATAGATACATTTAGTCTTCTTGGTTGGCAACATCTTTATGCCGCCAATTTCTTTGTTGCAGGCGTGGCATTTAGGCAGCAGTGGGGTGGCGAATTTGCACGACAAACCTACCACTTCCTAACCGAGTGCCAAACAGAAGGACGTATTTTGGATTGGTACATCAAAGGTGAGGAAAGTCCGGTGCAATGGGAGGTGTTTTATCGCCCCTTCTCTGTCGGAGGTTTTCAGGTTTATCCAGATTGGCTCGAAGTACTGGAGGGTCATTCAGAACAGGCCATTATCCTCAAACAATCGCTTGGTTTTGGGACGGGGCAACATCCGGCCACCCAAATGATGTTGCGTTTTTTGCCCACCTTTCTGCCCACCAAAGGCGAAATAGCTGATATTGGAGCAGGGACGGGAATTTTGGCCATTGCCGCTCTAAAATGTGGGGCAAAGAGCGTCTTCTGTTGTGATCTACATCCTTGGATGGAAACAGACATTCGCCAAAATCTGTCCCTCAACAAACTGTCCCAAGATAAACTTCGTTTCTCTCATCACCCACTCTCTAAGTTGCCGAGCCATGCCTTCCAACTTGCTCTATGCAATATCTCCGCATCGTTCCACATAGAACACGCGGGCGAGTTGTGCCGAATTTTAGCCCACAATGGCTACTTGTTGGTATCCGGTCTTAGAACGCACGAGGCCGAGGCCGTATGTGCTGTATTTACATCCCTGGATTGTTTTTTGGTACAATCGGACACAGAAGATACGTGGTGGTGTGGGGTGTTTCAGCAACAAGCACATAGAACCATGCCCAAAACTTAATCGGACAACGTGCGATCTCTAACAATCTGCCGTATCTTTTCATGCCGTTTTTCTGAAAAACATTCATCCTTTATGTTCAAGCCCTCCTCTTGGTGCAAATTGCATCTCCTTTTCCTTCTTCTTGTAGCCTTTCCGCTCGCTACGTCCGCACAATCTATACGCGGATTCATCACCGGAAGTACCGATGGTTTGCCCTTGATTGGTGCTACGGTTGCCTTACGATCGGAAGGCGGAAAGTTAACAGGCGTGGCCACCAATACCGAAGGCTATTATGTGATGTCGCGTGTGGGTGCTGGAACCTATACTTTTAGTGTTTCCTTTGTTGGGTACAAAACCCATACCGAGACGCTGGTTCTCAAAGCCGGACAAGTGGTTACGAAATCCTTGATCTTGCAAGAAGACGCTCAGTCCTCGGAGGTGGTGATTGAGGCGCAAGATGAACGTGGTGCTGCCGATGTAACGGCTGGGCTACAGACCGTCCGTGCGGTGGATATTGACCGGATTCCCGTTCCAGATGTCTCTGGAGATTTGGCCTCTTATCTTACCACCATGCCGGGCGTGGTCTCGGATGGCGACCGAGGTGGGCAGTTGTTTATTCGCGGTGGAACGGCCTCCCAAAACCTGATCTATATAGACAATATGTTGGTCTATAATCCCTTCCATATTTTGGGGTTTTACTCTGCCTTTCCGTCGGATATTGTGAACAAAGCAGATGTTTATGCCGGCGGATATGGTGCAAAGTTTGGCGGACGAATCTCCTCAGTCTTAGATATTGGAACCAGAAATGGTAATAAGCGGAATTTTGCAGGCGCGATTTCCGTTGCGCCTTTTGTGACGAGCGGTCGCTTGGAAGTCCCCATTATTCGAGACAAAGTTTCCCTCATGGCCTCGGCGCGGCAGTCTGTCGTAGATATTGTTGGGCCTAAACTCGTCGGACGCCCGCTCCCGTTCCAGTTTGGGGATCAATTTGCAAAACTTCATGCAACACTCTCGCCCAGTAGTCAAGTCTCTATTAGCGCACTTCGGACTAATGACCGAGGGATCGTGGCGAATCAAGACAAATTAAATAACGCAAGTCTTTCGGACACCACCCTTACACAAGCAGGATGGGGTAATGAGGCATACGGCCTGCGTTTTGTGTTACTACCTACCAACTTACCCGTTTTGGCAGATGTTAACCTGAATACTTCCGTTTTCCATAACGAAATTGGGCCAAGAACCAAACCAACCCGTAAGGCAGATGTCCAGCAATTTGGGTTCTCTGCAAACCTTTCGTATATGATTGGCGAAAGTGGGTTGAACTATGGCATTTTCCTGAATAATTATTCGTTAGCCTATACCCTTGGTGGACAGTATCAAAACTTTACCTCCGATGCCGAATACATGACGGATGTTGGGGGGTATGTGGAAGCTGATATTGTGTTGCTCAAAAAGCTAAAATTGACGCCTGGTGTTCGCCTACATTCCTTCCCACGTGCCAACCGAAAATACATTGAGCCGAGATTTAAAGCCATTATTACCCCAAATATTAAGCACAAAATCAGTGCGGCATGGGGCATCTATCACCAAGAAATTGTGGGCTTGAATGATCGGAGAGACGCTGGAGACGTGTTTACCGCTTGGACATCTTCACCCTTCGGAAAAGCCGTCCCAGAGGCCATGCACGCCATCTTGGGCTGGCAGTTCAAGCCTACCAACAAGATCACCTTCTCGGTAGAAGGCTTTTATAAAACATTGGAAAACTTGGCCATTGGCGAATGGACGCCATACCCGCGCTTTACCACCAAACTCCAACCAGCCTCTGGAAACGTACGCGGTGCAGACCTTCGTTTCGAGGCAGACCTTGGCAATTTCTACGGTTACATCAGTTATGGCTATGCCGCCGTTGTTTATGAGGCCAAACAAGCGAGCATCCCCGTCTGGTATGGTGTAGATAAATTGGTTTTTAATCCACCACACGATCGGACGCACCAAACCAATGTCGTACTTTCTTATGCCGTCAAAGGTTTTGAACTGAATGCCCGTTGGCAATTTGGGACGGGGCTTCCTTTTACCCAGTCCATTGGTTTTGATGACTGGTTTATGCTCTCAGGTAGGTTAGATATTACCCAAGAAGAAGGGACGATTGGGCGCGTCCTCTATGGGCCGCCCTACCAAGCCCGAATGCCCGATTATCACCGCTTGGATGTTTCTATCGAGAAGAAGTTCAACCTTTCCAAGCGTTTAGAACTTCTGTTGCAGGCCGGATTGATCAATGCCTATAACCAAACCAATATCTTTTATCTGGATTTATTTACCCTTGAGCGGGTGGATCAACTCCCTTTGATCCCAACTTTTGGGATGAAAGTCACCGTTAAATAATTGTAAGCCGCTTGTTTTATGAATATCCGGAATTTCCTGCTTTCGTTCCTATGTTTGGGGTTCGCCGCCTGCGACAGCACCTTCGAACCTTTTATTAAAAGCACCCAGATTTTTACCATCTTGGGATATGTAGATATGGGGCGCTCGGTTCATTACCTGCGCGTAGTTCCGCTCCGGCCAACCGTTACCCCAAGCAATAGCAAAACCATTGATGCCACCGTCAGAAGTATAGATCTGAACAACGGAAACATTATGCAATGGCGGGACTCGGTAATTACCTTCCCAAAGGGAACCGTTGGACATGTGTTTTATGCCAAGTTTCCAGTAGAGGATAACCACACCTACCGCATAGAAGTAACCCGCTCGGATGGGCAAACCACTTACGCCGAAACAACCGTGCCTAAGCGCAAAATCATTTCACTAGGTAATGTGGTAACTGGTACTATCGGTAGCGGTGCCGCCGATGTCTCACAAACCATTACATGGCAAAATGTAACGGAAGAACCCTATGATGTCGAGGTCTGGTATCGCTTCTTTAATCCACCCATAGGGCCTTTTGTGGATGCCAAAGCACCTTATAAAATCCTCTACAACGAATTGGGCAAGGCCAGTGGCGGGAACTATACGATGACTCTTCGCTACTCCCGCGACAAAATCCTGCTCAAAGACAAAGAGATTTTTAATACCGATAACCGCATTTTATACGGCGTGGGCGTGCGGTTCATCCAGTTAGACGACAAGTGGAATGCCCCAAATGGCGTATGGGATCCCGACGTTATTGCACAACCCAATGTCTTGACCAATGTAACCAATGGCTTCGGATTTTTTGGAGCGGTAGGGCAGTTCGACCTAGAATGGACGCTTCCCGACCAAGTCGTTAAAACTATTGGATATGGAACGCCCGCAGATAAATAAATGACGTTTTTCTAAGTTTATAACGTTGAACCCTAATCGGTACTAAATTATAGCCTTATGCAGCACATGCAGTACAAACGGCTCGGTAATTTGGGCCTTCTGGTCTCTGAGATTACTCTCGGAACCATGACTTTTGGTACCGAATGGAAACTCGGACTACACAAGCAGGGGTAGAAGTTGCCGAAAATCCAAATGTATTGGGGGACAAGTTGCAAAAAACTTGGTTCGATAAAAACAACAAACCTTGATTCCAATCGTAGGAGCAAGAACCCCAAAACAACTCGAAGATTCGTTGGGCGGTTTTGATTTTGTGATTCAAGAGGCCGAGATGTCACTTTTAGACGAAATAAGTGCCATTGACTTGTGCTTCCCCATGATTTTCTAAGGTCTCCGACCATGCAAAAATTGTTTATGCTGGCATGAGAGACCGTATTGAAGACCAATATTTTTCTATGACTGAAAATATGTTTCCCCCCGAAAAATTAGAAACCGGACTCACCAAGTTATTGGGCATTAAATTCATCGAAGCCTCTGGCGAACAAGTGGTGGCCACAATGAACGTAACCCCAGATCATCACCAGCCAATGGGCTATCTACATGGTGGCGCAAGTGTAGCATTGGCCGAGACCGTCATTAGCGTTGGTGGAACCTTGCGTGTGATGCACGAGGGAAAAGCCTGTATGGGCATGGAAATCAATGCCAACCACCTCCGACCTGTAAAGTCTGGCATAATCAAAGCCCTTGCAATGCCCCTTTATGCCGGAAAGTCCACGCAGGTCTGGGAGGCGAAACTATACGACGAGGCAGAAAAACTGATCTGCATCTGTCGATGTACGTTGGCCGTGGTGCAGATTAACCGATAAAGAATAGCCCTTTCTCGTCTATAAAGAAAGGGCTGTATTTTGTAAACCTGACGAATAGACCTAAAGGGGAGGGCTATTCCTGAAAAGGCCATCAGGTAGTTATCGCTTATTTAATTCAGGTATTAAAAGAGTTCCTTTTCGTCCGCTAAGCCTCATTTCTTTGGTGCTTGATTGCATGGTAGCAGATTGCACAGACCACAAGCGCATTTGCCCACGCCAAGGAAGATCGGGCAATGTAGCCGATTTCGATCCCAAGTGCATTACTCCCACCCCACAAGGCCAATAAGAGCAATAATGTTACAATGCAAGCACCAAGAATCCAATAAAATAGTGGTTGGTTTTTAGGCGCGGGATTGTGAATATAAAGACGGCAAAAGTGATCCAAATAGCCTATCCCGTAGGGGGCATAAAACATCCAGTGGGTCAAGATGTCACCCAAGATCAGCCCACTTGGTATAAATTACCAACCAGTCAATAGCCCTGAAATTCCCAAGACGACCATCGTTAGCCGCCTAATGGTAATTTGTATTGCCTGATCTTTGAGTGTGGAATTTAGCATGGTTGTCTTGGTTGGGTTTACTCTTAGTGTACAAACTTTCTAAAACTGTTTCAGCATGTTTTTGCTATTTTGTGATTAGATCTAATATATATAATGACCTTAATGTGAATAAAATGTTTTACTACCTAAGAAAAATAATTTCTTAGATAGTAAAAAACAAGTTATATCCTTTTTCGGTTTTCTGTGATTGTGTTCCTTGTCCCGAGTAACCCATCTGCTCCATTGAATAACAATCTTCAAAAACTGTTTGATGATTTGTTCCATACTACCCCTTAAAGGGCTTTTTTTGTGTTTCATTTTGATACAAGACCACAATTCTTGTATATTCATTAATCCTTATAAACTTCTAATCTGCATAACCTTGCAATCAAAATAGACCATGAAATTTCTGATATACGTTGTGGATGACGACCGACACTACGCCCGTCTTCTTAGCTATCAACTCGAAAAAGGCACCGAAAATGAAGTACGGGTATATAACAGTGGGGAAGATGCACTTGGTGCATTAGACGATCGCCCAGACCTGATCCTCTTAGACATTATGATGCCTGGTATTGATGGTATCCAGACTCTCAAGGAGATCAAAAAAAGAATGCAAGAGGTTGCGGTGGTGATGGTCTCGGCACAAGGGACCTTAGAAGTGGCCATTGAAGCCATGAAAAATGGTGCTTACGACTACATCACCAAAGGTCAAGACGACTTTGTAAAACTCAATAATATCGTTCGGAATGTTTCAGAGAAAATCTCGTTAGCCCGTGAAGTTGAGAACTTGCGTGGCGAGGTGGCACAGCGGTATGGGCTAAATGAAATTGTGGGCGATTCTCCCTCTATGGAAAGCGTTTATCGTCTGCTGCAAAAGTCCCTGCGGGGCGATCTTACAGTGGCCATACAAGGCGAAAGCGGAACCGGAAAAGAACTCATTGCTCGTGCCATCCACTACAATTCCGCACGCCGACGTGGGCCTTTTGTGGTGGTGAACTGCGCTGCCATCCCGCATGAATTGATGGAGAGCGAGTTCTTTGGCCACGAAAAAGGCTCTTTTACGGGTGCAATTGCCCGCAAAATCGGAAAGTTTGAACAAGCACACGGCGGGACTATTTTTTTAGACGAGATTTCGGAGTTGGACTTGGGCCTTCAAGCAAAGCTATTGAGGGCACTCCAAAGCCGCGAAATTACCCGTGTCGGTGGGAATGATACCTTCAACTTCGATGCCCGTGTGATCTCAGCCACCAACCGCGATATTCTACAAATGATTCGTGAGGGGAAATTCCGCGAAGACCTCTACTATCGCCTTTTTCAATTCCCCATCACTTTGCCCCCATTACGTGATCGTGGGCAAGATGTCTTGGTCTTGGCCCAGCATTTCCTGAAAGAATACCGAAAAGCCAAACCAGAAACGGTTGCCAAACGCTTGTCCTCCGAGGCAACCCGTAGGATTTTGGAATACAACTGGCCGGGTAATGTGCGCGAATTAAAAAGCGTGATTGAGCGAGCACTTTTGGTCGCGGATACCGATGAGATCACCACCGAAGACCTCATGCTACACCTCTCCCTTTCGATTAAGCCTTGGGAAGAGCGAAGTGGGATTCGTGAAAAACAACCCACAGCAGAAATCCCAATTCCACTTACGAAACCTGAACAAGACGAAACCGTAATGGAAACGCCTTCTACAATAGAAGTGTTGTTGGGAACCAAACAGGACGATACCATTGTTTCCTTAGATGACCTGAAAAGACAAGCAGTGGAGCGAGCCTATAGGCTGTGTGAAGGTAATGTGGACAAAGCCGCAGTGGAATTGGGGATTGGCCGCGCAACCATGTACCGCCTTCTTAAGAAGTTTGGCCTTCTCGACGTTTAACGGGCCTACCGAGCCGTGACCTTATGGGTGTGTGCGGAATCGGAGCCTTTTTATTCTCAACCGATTCCTTTATCTCATGAAACTGACCGATTACGAAAAAAAAGCCCTCAAGGAAATTGATAAATGGCATGGCGGCGGGGCTACCTTGGTTCAACAAGTGATGGATTGGGCTATGATGCCCGTAGATTGGGCGGTAAACCAATTTGTTCCAGAGAGCATACTTTCAGAAGCCGATGGCCTGATTACCAAAGGCTTGGAAGTTTTGAATGATGCCTCACAGTGGACTTATACCGAACATTCCATTTTGGAGCGTGCGCAAAAACACGAAATCCAATTAAGCCAATTAGAAGAGCTTCAGGAGCAGCCGCTCGAAAAATTGGACGAATTGGCTCGTTCGTATTTTGACGAAAATGCCCTACTCGCTGCTATTCAGGGCGGAGGTATGGGACTTGGCGGGGCAGTATTGTTGCTGGCCGATGTGCCGCTTTTGTTCACCATCAACTTTCGGCTGATCCAGCAAATTGGCGCTTGCTACGGGTTCCCAATGCGTGGAGACCAATTCACCCCATTGGTTCTTTCCATCTACAACGTAGCGTCTTCTGGTGGACAAACGGCCAAAAAAGATGCCTTGCGCGAAGTTAGCGTGGCTGCCGCTGCTTTTGCGAACGATATGAACTACAAAGGCCGAAAAGGAGCCAGTTTCCAAGACCAAAACCGCCATCTCCCACGCGAAATTGCAAAAAACCTGATTGGAGCCAAATTAGGGCAAATGATACCCCTTGCGGGGATTGCGATTGGCGCTGGCGTGAATTATTGGTTTACCTCCCAAACAGCCCTGACCACATTTATGCTCTTTAGGCAATTATACATCGAGCGGAAAGAGCGGATGTAAAGACAGACCTCACAGTATGATGTCGAGATTAGACGAACGTGCGTTATGGGTTAATACGTCATGTGGATAAAGAACATAAACGTTGAACACAATAACGCACGTTATCTTTTTGTGCCTATCTGTTATGGCTTTTCAGGAGAGTGGGATAGTGAGCGTAAATTCAAGTTTCGCCAGCGGATTTTGATTCCCCCTCCATCATGGATTTGTAGCGCAATTTGCCCATTCGCAGTGCCAATTTTGCCATCCTTCAGCGTAATCATCTGTACGCCATTCAGCCAAGTGGTAACTTCATCCCCGACGACCCGCACCCGCAAAAGGTTCCATTCCCCCACTTTAAGTGCCGCCTCGGCAGCAGCGGGAGGCTGGATCAACCATCCCCGTCCATACGACTCGTAAATGCCGCCTGTATGCTGTCCCAAAGGGGCAACTTCGGCTTGCCAGCCGGTGATTTTCACGCCTTGTATGGAAGATCGGAAAAATATACCACTATTGCCATTGGCTTCTTGCTTAAACTCGGCGGTTAAGTCAAAATCGCGGTATTGTTTCTCGGTTGCCAAATACCCATACTGTTTGTCTGGACCGCTCTCCGAGATTAGTTCACCGTTCTCCACATACCATTTTTCGGTTCCATACACCTGCCAACCGGTCAGATCACGTCCATTAAAGAGGGCTGTAACGTTCTTGCCTGTTTGCAGTCCAGAACATCCACTAAGGGCGAAACAAACGATTAAGTACGCATAAGCACATTTCATAACATTTTGATTTTTATGTTCTTAAACCAAATCTGATTTCCGTGATCCTGAAGGGCAATTTTCCCTTTCTTGGCACGGCCATAACCGGAGAAATCCTTCCATTTCCCTTCCTTCACCATTCGCTCCCATTCAGGCGACCACATTTGGTACTGTACCGTTTTTTGACCATTGAGCCAATGGGTTACTTCGCCGCGATTCACTACGATGCGGGTATGGTTCCATTCTCCAACGGGTTTAAAGGCTTTTACGGCAGGCGGGTGCATAGCATAATTGGCGGCACTGGTTTGCCAATCTTCCAATTTTGCGGGAAATCCCACATCGTCTATCAGTTGGTACTCTGGGCCAGTTTCATAAACCGCTTTATAGCGTTTATCCTCTACCACATTAAAGAAAATGCCGCTATTGCCGCCTTTCGAGATTTTCCAGTCCAAAACCAATTCAAAGTTTTCAAACTCCTGCTCGGTGACAATGTCGTTGGCAGTACCCTCGTGCCCTGCCTGCCCCAAAGCCACCATCTCGCCGTTCTGAACAGCCCAACCTCGTGTTCCGGTTGTTCCATATGTGTGCCAACCTTGCATACTTTTCCCATCGAAAAGCAATTGCCAGCCGGCTTTTTTTTCTGAAGTACTCAGTGTATTGGGCATTTTTGCCACACCAGAGCAAGCGCTTAAGAAAAAAAGGCTAACCAAAAAGATGTAATTTATGTATTTCATTTGTTTTTTTTTTTTGTAGGATTAGGTAAAAATTAACCCAAGAGCTTCATGTTTTCGGGATCCCAGCGGATGGGCTTTTCCCCAAAATAGCTGTCGTTGCAAAGTAAGGCAGGCGCACAAGCCCGGTATCCAAATACCGCATCCTCGGCAACCGCTTCGCCAGTTCTAATACCCCGCATCCAGTTAACAAAATGGTCGTAGTGTGCGCCTTTGTACCCTTCTTCGACCTGATACTTTTGTTCACGGGGCGGAAGCATTTTTTTGCGGCTGCCCAACACGCGGTCTATCTCATTGCCTTTTAACTGCATAAAAGCATCTTGCGGATCACTGGCAAGGTTTTTACGTAGCGTCACATCGTCCCATGTCACGTCCATAGCGCCCTCGGAGCCAACAAGCCGCAAATAGGTACTTCCCGACGTCCCATCCACAAAATTGACGCGGAGCGAGAGGTTAAAGGCCGCATGTTGTGGTGTTTCGGGGTAATCGAACATGCCCAGCAAGACATCCGGTACTTCTCGGCCATCTTTCCAATAACGCAAACCGCCCGTGGCAATAATTTTATTAGGCCCATTCGAGGAAATCACAAAGTGTAAACTGGAAAACAGATGCACGAACAAATCGCCGGAAACTCCCGTGCCATAATCGCGATAGTTCCGCCAGCGGAAAAAGCGCAAAGGGTCGAAAGGACGTTTATTGGTATTGGCGACGTACCGATCCCAATCCACAGTTTGGGGTGAAGCGTCTTCCGGAATCGCATATTGCCAAGCCCCCACCGGAGAATTTCGCGCCCAAAATCCCTCCGCATAGATCAACTGACCAATAGCGCCTTGACGATAAAGTTCTTTTGCTTTCTCGTTGCCAAGCGAACTCATGCCTTGGCTGCCTACCTGAAATGCCTTTTTGGTGCGTTTTTGCGCCTCGATAACTGCTGGCCCTTCGCCAATGCTGTGTACCATAGGTTTTTCGCAATAGACATGCTTGCCTTTGTTCATGGCGTCCACCGAGATTTGCTTGTGCCAATGGTCGGGTGTGCCAATGATCACAGCATCTACGTCGCTCCGCTCCAAGATTTGTCGGTAGTCTCTGGTCACGATCAAATCACTTCCCCAACGTCGCTTCGCTTCGTTCAGCCGGCCATCATATAGGTCGCAAGCGGCCACAATTTTAGCGCCCGGAACCTGAAGTGCAGTCATGGCATCCGCAACCCCCATCCCTCCAGCACCGATTAAGGCAACTTGCACCTGGTCGTTTGGGCTAAGCCTTTCGGGGTGATTGCGGGACAAGCCACTCTTATTGGCTACCAAAAGGGCGGGAATGCCCGCAAAGGCTGAGGCGGCTCCGGCCATTTTCTGGATGAAATCTCGACGGTTCTCGGTTGCTTTTTTCATCGAACAAGAGGTCTAAATGGGTTAAAGGATGAAATTCAAGCTAATCTATTTTAGAATCAACTTCAACCCTTTGCCGCTTTAATTTTAAAAAGCGTTTTCCAAGCCATGAACAACAAGGAGATGATGTATCCCGATACCAAAAAATACGGTTCCAGTGTAGAAACGTTGGAACCGTAAGTCAACCAATTTTGATGTGGCTCTGGTTGCTGCATGAGCACTACGTAACCATCTTCAATTGCGGTCAAAAAGCAAGTTAGTCGGGGTCGTAGGCCCATTTTAAGTAACTGGCGCCCCACGTGAATCCACCACCAAACGCGGCAAGTACCAAATTCTCGCCCTTTCGCAGTTGTGGTTGCCATTCGTAGAGACAAAGCGGAATGGTGGCAGCAGTGGTATTGCCATAACGCTCAATATTAAGCATGACCTTTTCCATCGAAAGTCCCATTCGCCGCGCTGTTGCATCAATAATCCGCAAGTTTGCTTGGTGTGGAACCAACCACGAGACATCATCGCCCGTTAGGTTGTTCCTTGCCATAATTTCGGCAGCCGCGTCGGCCATTCCTTTTACCGCCAACTTAAAAACGGGCTGTCCTTCTTGGCGAATGTAATGCCAGCGGTTCTCAATGGTTTTGGCGCTTGGGGGATTCAGTGAGCCACCACCCAACATGCACAAATACTCCCAGTTGTTGCCATCGGTTCGGTGAACGGTATCCACCAAGCCATTGCCCTCCTTGTTTGGCTCCAATAAGACACCTGCGGCGGCATCCCCAAATAAGATACAGGTAGAGCGGTCGGTATAGTCCACAATCCGGCTCATATGGTCTGCACCAATCACCATCACCTTTTGATAACGACCACTTTCGACCAAAGCGGCTCCGGTGGTAAGCGCAAACAAGAAGCCACTACATGCCGCAGAGAGGTCGTAGCCCCATGCTTTGGTAGCGCCAATTTCTTTTTGTACCAAACTTGCTGTGGGCGGAAAGAACATATCGGGCGTAACCGTAGCTACAATAATGGCATCTATCTCGGATGCGTCAATACCTCGATTTTCCAAGATTTCTTTAGCGCACTCGGCAGCCATAAACGAGGTGGCTTTTTCGGGATCGCGGAGGATGCGCCTTTCGCGAATTCCGGTACGGGAGCGGATCCACTCATCGTTGGTTTCTACCAATTTTTCTAATTCGGCGTTGGTCAATCTCTCTTCGGGCACATAATGGCCAACAGCGGTTATGGCAGCTTGTGTCATGATAAGAAGGTTATTTTAGGGTCATTTTGAAGGAAATCACGTAGTGGGGGTGGCGAAGGCATCCGAAATTGCAGCAGGTATATTCGACTCCGCCAATTCGATCCCCCGATAAATAATTTGTTCGAAGGCCATCTCTTTAGAAGAACCGTGCATAATGAGGACATTCCCGTTTACCCCAAGAAGCGGTGCGCCACCCACTTCCTGATAGTCGAACCGGCGAATCGCACCACGAACAACTTGTGTGATATGGGTTTGCTCCTCTTGAGGTAAATTACGCGCAACCATCTCCGCCTCAGCCATTTCGCGAATAGCCGTCGCGATCCCCTCACCCAATTTGAGCATCACATTGCCCACAAAGCCATCCGCAACCACCACGTCAGCGGCATGGTGTAGGAGGTCGCGGCCTTCAATATTCCCCAAAAACCGGATGCCTTTCTGGGTTTTCAGCAACTCGTAGGCGGCCTTGACCAGTTCATTCCCCTTGCCCGGCTCCTCCCCGATGTTCATCAGCCCGACGGTAGGGTTTTCTACTTTCATTACTTTTTGAACAAATACGGAACCCATTTGGGCAAACTGTACAAGGTGTTCTGGCTTACAGTCCACATTGGTTCCGGCATCAACGATGATGCACCAGCCTTGTGTGGTCGGGTAATACCCCAAAACTGAAGGGCGCATTACACCCGGTAAGCGGCCTAAAATAAACAACGAAGCCCCCAATACTGCCCCTGTATTGCCAGCACTGATAAAAACATCCGCCTTACCTGCCTTATGCAAACCCGTACCAATATGGATAGAAGAGCGGGTCTTGGTTTTTACCGCAACTGCTGGCGATTCGCCCATGTCAATCACTTCGGGTGCGTCTATAATCTGAATACCGCCACCTTGATATCCGGTGGCGTCGAGGGCTGCTTGAACCGCCGTCTGCTGACCTACGAGTAGGATTTCTACCTTGTCGCCAGTTTGGCGGAGAGCATTTACCGCACCGAGTACGGCTTTTTCGGGGGCGTAATCGCCTCCCATTGCATCAAGTGCGATTCGTATGGCCATGCCGATTGTTTGATGGTATTATGGTTAAGAAAAAGTTTGGGATGTTCTGCGCTTTGCGCAAACGGTTTTGGCCAAATGCAAAACAAGAAAAGGCCACGTTGAAATTACTAAACGTGACCTGAAAGCCGAATGAATTTTGCAATACGAGCAGATTACCTTTTATAGCGCGTCTTGGGCTTCTACAACGGCACGGCCACGGTAATGTCCGCACTTGGTGCAGGCGCGGTGATACGCTTTGGGTTCGCCACAGTTTGAGCAAGTGGTAAGTTGTGGGAGGTTCTGCGCCTTGTATTGCGAGCGGCGGAGTGCCGTGCGGGCTTTGGAGTGTTTGCGTCGCGGGTTTGCCATGACCTTAAAAAGTTAATGCGTTAAATTAATTATCAGTAGAGAGATTTAAGCGTCGTAACGCAGACCAGCGTGGGTCTGTTGCAACGTCTTCCTCATCTGGTTCACCAAATGAAAGCTGAAGTTCTTGTTCTTCGGCGTCGGGAGCAATTTTTCTAAGTGGAACCGCTAACAACAAGGTGTCGCGAACAGGTTCCGTGAGGTTGAGTTCTAACGTGCCCTGTGGGAAAGGGAAAAGGTCTTCCCCGCGCTCTGCCTCTGGTAGATCAGCTGCCTTGTCGGAAAACAATACCTGATACGATCCAGAAATATTTTGTTCAAAGGGGCGTAACGTCCGATCACAAACGAGGTGCGCAACACCGGAAACCTTGAACGATACAAACGCCTGATGGGTCTTTAGGTCTATTCTAAGCGAGATGGACAAGTTGGAAAATTCATCCGGCGACAAATCTAATGCCGTACTTGGGAAGTTGTCCGTAAACTCGTGTACCCCTTCTTTTAAAGAGGTTATCCGCAAAGCCAAACCATATGGCTTGAGAACCTTTAAAGACACGGTAGTGATCAGGTTAAGCTCAAAGAGCACGTTTTATGTTTTATTACAGAACAACCAAGATAAGAATTGTTTGTGTACTTCGCAAAGAATGAAAGGCCAATGAAGGGTGTTATCATTGCTAAATTCAATTTTTCGTCATCATTCCTTCTTGTAAAAGGTATTATTTAAGTAAAAAGGGTCGTAACTAAAGAAGAAAAAGAGAATCGTTTAAACCAAGAGTAATGTATAGATTGGATTTTATTTTTTGTCTTTTTGATTAATTAAACTTTTTTTTATAAAGAAAAAGTAATCTATCAATTATGAAAAACGAATCTTGACCAAAAACATTCGGTTAATCCGCTGGTTTTTTTTCTGCAATATGCTAACTTCTCTTGGCGACTGGTAATCCCTCCTCGTACCAATCGAAATCAAGAAACTGGCCAATCGGCTTTTATCCTTCCTATTATCCGATCATGCTCGACGCTGTTCATCAGATTTGGCAAGAATGTCTTACCATTATCCGCGATAATGTGGACAAGCGGAGCTATAAAACATGGTTCGAGCCTATAAAGCCATTGCGCTTGGAGGAAACACCAAATGAGCGCACCCTCACTATTCAGGTTCCAAGCCGCTTTTATTACGAATGGCTGGAAGAACACTATCCCTCGTTGTTGCGTAAAACGGTTGGCAAAGTAATGGGCGCAAATTCGCGTTTGGTATATGACATCCTCATGGAGCGAGACAGACCAGAGGACAAAAAACCCCATATTCGTATTCCTGCTGCCCCAGATGCTCGGCGCAGTTCGCCGAGAACCGTAGTACAACGCCCTATACCACACGGCATACAACAACAAACCAATGCCCAAGGCGGAACCAATCCGGCAGGTACAACAAGCAATCCACCTCATCCGGTAAATCCACCGCCAAACCTTTCCAGCCCATTCGTTATTCCGGGCATCCGTAGTCCTAAAATAGACAGCCAACTGAATACGAACTACACCTTCGACCGCTTTATTGAGGGGGATTGTAACCGCTTGGCACGGAGCGCCGCATGGGCCATTGCAGAGCGCCCAAGCGAGACAAGTTTCAATCCATTTTTGGTATATGGTGGCGTTGGATTGGGAAAAACACACCTTATTCAGGCAATTGGGAATTACGCCAAGCAGCATCAAAAGATAGAGTCTATTCTCTACATCTCGTCGGAAAGATTTACCAACGAGTTTGTACAGTCCATTCAGTACAACCGAGTTTCGGAGTTTTCACTGTTCTATCGGCAGATAGACCTTTTGATTGTGGATGACATCCAGTTTTTTGGTAAAAAAGAAAAAACACAAGAAGAATTTTTTCACATCTTTAATGCCCTGCATCAATCCGGAAAACAGATTATCTTATCCGCAGACCGTCCACCAAAAGATATCGTAGGTATTGAGGAACGGTTGTTGTCGCGGTTTCAGTGGGGCTTGACGGCGGATGTGCAACCACCGGACTTGGAGACCCGCATTGCTATTTTGCAACGCAAGGCCGAAGACGATGGTATCCAGATTTCATACGACATCATTGAGTTTATCGCACACAACATCACCTCGAATATTCGGGAGTTGGAAGGTGCTTTGATCCGCTTGCTGGCACATTCTACCCTCCGTCGTGAGGAGATTGTACTCTCTTTTGCCAAAGAAGTCCTTAAAGACCTGATCCGAGAAGTAAAGGTGAACCTGAGTATCGAAGAGATTTTGAACATTGTTTGTCACTATTTCCAGATTCCAGAAGATCAGGTACGAGCCAAGACCCGCAAACAAGAAGTTGTTCAAGCGCGACAAGTAGCCATGTATTTTGCAAAGCAGTTTACAAAACATTCATTGAAGACCATTGGCCTGCATTTTGGTGGGCGGGATCATTCTACGGTGATTCATGGTATTCAGAGTGTGGAGGGCTATATGGAGACCGATACCAAGTTTGCGGATACCATCCGAGAAATCCAGCACAAGATTAAGATTCAAAGTCGCTCTTAACCGCCCACCACAAGACATTTAACCGAACCCTATACATCCTTCTATGCGTTTTACCCTTTCGAGCAGTGAACTTTTACGCGCCCTCAATATGGTAGCTGGCGCCGTTCCCGGAAAAAGCACGATGCCTATTTTGGAGTGCATCCTATTGGAAAAAGACGGAGGCCGATTAATCCTAAGTGCGACCGACTTGGAGATTTCCATCAGTCAAAACTTGGAAATGCAGTTTGATCCCGAAGCCTCGGCAGCCGTGGAACGCATCGCTGTTCCGGCCAAACGATTGATCGAGACTTTACGTGCCCTGCCAGACCTTCCGGTCACCTTCAGCAGTTCCGAAGACTACCATGTGGAACTCAAGACCGACCAAGGGCAGTACAAAATGGTAGGATACGACGGGGCAGACTACCCAAGTCAACCGCAACTTGCACAAAGTACGGCCTTGCACACAGAGGGCGCTATCTTGCGGAGGACGTTCCAAAAAACCAGCTTTGCCGTGAGCAAAGACGCCCTAAGACCAGCAATGATGGGAGTTTTCTTTAATATTGGGGCAGAATTTAGCGAAGCCGTGGCGACCGACGGCCACCGCTTAGTCCGAACACGGCAGCATGAACTCAAGAATAGTGAAGCCATTTCGTTCATTGTTCCAGAAAAAGCACTCACCTTGGTCGGGAAAATCGCCACCGATGCGCCTTGTACGATCTATGTATCGGATGGGTTTATTGCTTTTGACTTCGACGACGTGCGGCTCGTGACACGGGTTATTGAAGAGCGTTACCCCAACTATGAAGCCGTTATCCCCAAAGACAATACGAAACAACTTCAGATTAACCGTGCTGCATTGTTGGCGGCGGTTAAGCGTGTAGGGCTATACTCCTCCTCGCTCACACACCAAATTCGTCTTTCCATTACGCAAGGTGAGGTTATGATTTCTGCAGAAGACATCGAGCGTGCTTCCGAGGCCAAAGAACGCATCTTATGTGAATATAACGACGAATCTATGGAAATTGGATTTAATTCGGTGTATCTGATAGAGATGTTGAACAACATAGATACGGCAGAGGTTGTCATGAATTTCAGTTCACCCAACCGTGCCGGAGTTGTTTATCCTTCTGAACAAGTAGAGAACGAAGAGGTTATGATGCTGATCATGCCCGTTATGCTCACCAATTACAACTAAGCTTGTTGGGATTGCTATTTGTATTTTAAAGACGGGATTTTGTCGGGAATGGCAAATCCCGTTTTTGTTTTCCGCACATAACCACAATTTCCCCCATGCCCCTATACTCCGAAGTAGGGTAGTGCATGAAATAATACGTATATTTAACGTGTCTCCTCCTTGATTATATGCCATGGAAATCGTCGAATCCGTAAAAGAAAATACACCTTCCCCAAAAAAACGCACCCGCTGGCTCCGTTGGTTGCTTTGGCGCCCTTTCTTGATTGCACTAATTTTGATCTGGCTGGGTATAAGCACTTGGGGAACGCTACAAACCAGATGGGGGAGTGATCAGTTTCGGAAATTTGTGGTGGGTCAGCTAAACGAACAACTAAATGGAACCTTGACCATTGGGCGCGTGGATGGTTCTTATTGGGATAACATCAGCGCACAGGATATTACGATTTGGCAAAATGGGGAGGCCGTCGTAAAGATAAAAGAAATTCAGGCAGCTTATAAACCATTGGATTTATTAGGAGGAACACTACATATCACCAACCTCTACGTCCGGAATCCCGAAATTATTGGTCGCCAAAATCCAGACAGTACATGGAATCTTTTGGGATTGTTAAAACCACAACCCGAAACGGGTGGCACCTCGCAGCAAACGATCTTAATAGATCGGTTCCGCATTACGGACGGTCAGGGTAAGTTGGTCGTCTTAGAAAATCCCACCTCTGGGAAACCGCCTTCCGAACAAAAAGAGGCCGATCGAACGGTGCGCTATCAGCAACTGGCGTTTGAGGCGACAGCGTTGCTTTATCAAGCTCCGAGGTTTACCGGAAATGTGCAGAAACTTGGCCTTGTTGCCCGTCTGCCAGAGCGAGAAGACGATTTATCCCTCAATTTTTCCGGGAATGTCACCGAAAAGTCAGCCCATGTACGCACCTTTTCGCTTGTCTCTGGTTATTCTCAGGTTATGGGAAAAGGGTATGTGGTGTTACCCCAAAAAAATGTCCATAATTTCTCCAACTTTCATCTTCAGGTACAACCCTTTTCGTTCCGCGAGATTGCACCTTTTGCGCCTTTCTTAGACCCTCAAGAATCTTTACAAGGGGAATTTAAGCTCTCTGCCCCAAATGGCGTGTGGCAGGCCCAAACTAGCGGATCGTTTAAAAAAAGTGGTGCTTGGGAGCTGGTGGCAGAGGCGGATCTTCGCGAGCCGGCCAAAATTTCGCTTATCGGCACGGTAGAAAAACTAAATATGGCCTATCTAACGGCTATGGCGTCGTATTCCTCAGACCTTACAGGCCATATAAATGCCCAATTCTCCGGACAAAGCCTCCAATCCATAAATGGAGCATATGAGCTTGTATTAGAATCTGGTGGACGTTGGCAAAACTACGTCCTCAAAGAAACCATCTTAAAAGGTAACGCCCAAGAGGGCAAGCTAACCTTTTTGTTAAATACAGGCTTGGGTACGGGAACACTGAGTGCTACGGGGACAATCCGCCCCTTTGATGAAGTTCCTACCTATGACCTTACCGGAAATCTCGCACAGTTTGATCCGATCATATTAGATCCAACATTCGATTTCGGACAATTCGGAGGGCAATTTTCGCTTCGAGGACAAAGCTTCGATCCTGAACTTGCTTCGCTTTCGGGTCAGTTGGACTTCCTACCTGTGGCGGTAAAATACCCCCCTTACCGGATTGAGCTAAAACAAACAAAAGCCGCGTTCTCGTACCTTCAAGGAGTCGGGCAGTTTGAGGTTTCCTCCGGCGTTGGTTCTGGCTTTATCACAACAAAAGGCCGTATCAAGATGGCAGAAACCCTGCAATATCAGATCGAAAAGGGAAGCCTTCGTCATTTTGATCCAAGAGATGTTTTGGGGAAAGAGGCGCCACCGGGGGATATTAATGCCCAATTTTCGGTTGATGGCAAAGGGACTTCGCCCAAAAATCTGAACCTGACTTTAAAGGCCGAAATACAGCCGTCACGGTTTGACATCTACAACGTCCGTCAAGGCAACCTAAGCGCCTCGTTTGCAAATGGTGTTTTGAGATATACAACAAATGCAACCATAGGGGAGAGTCGTTTCTTCCTTACGGGTAGTGGAAAACCTTTCGACAAAACTCCCGTTTTTTCTATTTCTGATGGCCAATTCTCGGATTTAAACTTGGATGATTTTGTATTAGACCAAGCGCTGGATACCCGCCTTAATGGTCGGTTTACAGCAAGTGTTACGGGTACAGATCCTAAAACAATGACCATTTCTTCCGCATTCGCTTTTGGCCCCTCTCGTTTTAGGACATACCCAATAGAAGGGTTTAAGGGCAATGTTGCGCTCGTCCAAAACCTTTTGCGGTACAATGTGGAACTTCGTTCGGCGTTTGGCGACGCCGTTTTTAAAGGACAGGCGCATCCATTTGATCAACCCCTTTCGGCCAAGATAGAGGACGGGCGTTTTAGTGCCGTGAACCTTGCAGCCCTGACGGCAGAACCCAAGTTGCAATCGCATCTAAATGGACAAATTGAAGAGGCCTATTTCTCTGGTGCAACCGAAAATGATCTAAGTGGTCGCCTATCGCTTAAGTTAACAGAAAGCCGCTTTAACCGCGAGACCATCCAGCGCGGGCACTTGATCGTGGAAGGAAATGCGCAGAAGATGGATTACCAACTACACCTTAATCCAGAAAACGGACTTGTAAAGGTTGTGGGGTCTGGAGGACTGCAAGCAAGCGAGCCATTTTATAAGGTGCAGGGCGATTTAGAGAACATCTCCTTGGCCAAGTGGCTAAACTTGCCCGACACCGTTAAGACCAGACTCAGTTTAAACTTGGCCGCCGAGGGACGAGGCATCTCTTTGGAAACTATGCAACTTACGGGAAAGGTTTCCACAAAAAACAGCTATTGGGATGCCGTCCGGCTGCAAACAGGAATTGGCGCGTTTAGGTACCAAGAAGGAATGCTTCACTTGGATACATTATCTGTGGAGAGTAATTTAGGAACCATTGCCGGACGAGGCCCACTTGCTGTCTATGATAATCTTATAGGGGGAACTTCCGACATGCAGTTCTCTGGCTATATCAAAACACTAACGCCCCTCTCTGGATTGGTTGGTGCGAAACTTACCGGAAGAGGGGCTGTGCGCGGTAACGTCCGAGGTGAGGTGAATGCGTGGCGCCTTCGGTTTGATACCGTGGACGAAGGCTTGGGTTTATTGGGCTATGACGATATACATATTGGGCACGCACGAGGACGTTTAGCCGTGGAGTTTGAAGCAGGCGTGCCCGTTTTTCAAACACGAACCGAGTTGGAAAACCTCTCGGTTCCGGGCTATGTCTTTGAAAGTGCAACAGTCGAAGTTGGCTTAAGGGATAGTGTCGCTTCTTTTGGCGGAAAGTTTACCTTGGATGAACGGCTCTCTGGGAGTGGTGATGGTATGCTCTACATACGTTCCGATGGGGTGATGGTGGATTTGGCGTCCACACGGTTGGATCTTGGCGGCAAAAGGTGGCAAATGGAAAAGCCAACCCAGTTTATTTGGGACAAAGACCAATTGGGACTAAAAGACTTCTTGTTGGTAACGGATGGGCAAAAAGTGGTGATCGAAGGGGGGCTTTTCAAAAACAATTCTGGAACCTTAAAGGCTACCGTAGAAAAGGTAGATATTGCCGCCATTGCAGATATTCTAAACTTCCCCAGTCTTGGCGGCGTATTAAGCGGGGATTTGGAAGTCAGTGGTACCATAAATACTCCTCTGATGGATGGAAATCTAATGCTTTCGCAGATTACCTCCGCCGGAAAGCCTGTTGGAGAGGCCAGTGCCAAACTCAACTATCAAGACAATCGCTTGAATATAGACATGCGTATCCGGCATAATGAGGGACAAGACCTTATGATTACAGGCTTCCTACCTTTTAATTTAGGTCAATTGGAGAAACCCTTAGCAGGACCAGTAGATCTACGGTTAAATACAGATCGGTTTAACCTCGACTGGTTAAATCCATTTTTAGACGATACCTTTATGCGTGACCTAAAAGGCCGCACAACCGGAAACGTAACCATAGGCGGCACTTTTGACGCACCCGATTTCCGTGGAAGCTTGTCCGTCCGGAATGCGCAGTTTGGATTGCCCTTTTTGGGCATTCAATATAGCGACGCAGAGGCCGATGTGGTCTTTAACGGCGATGTCGCCCAAGTTCAAAAACTCTACGTCCGTACTGCCAAGGGAAATCTCAAAGGCAAAGGAACCATCTCGCTTTCACAACTTAATTTGGGCTACTTAGACTTAGCCTTAGAGGCAGATGGTTTCCAAATGATTCGGGATAACACCTTCCGCGTAACGGCAACAGGCAAAGCAAACCTCAAGGGCACTACCTCAAGACCAATCTTGGATGGGGATGTTGTGCTGAATGAGTGCGACGTCCAGCTCAATGCCGAATTGATGCAATCGGCACGCGAAACCATTCAACTTTCCCAAGAAGACCTCCGAGAAGTGGAAGCACGGTTTGGGAAACAAGCCAATATTGCGGACACCTCTACCGTCACGTTCTATGATGCAACGGATGTGAAACTACGGGTGCGCTCGAATGGCAATGCTTGGCTGCGAAGCCGCTACAACCCACGAATGGATATCGAAATGACAGGCGATCTGGAATTTAGGAAACCATACCGAAGTGCAGAAGTGGTGGTTGGGCGGCTCAAGGCGGTTCCGGGGAGAAGTCGCGTAGAGTTCGGGAGAAGATTCGATCTAACCACCGGGGATATTCTGTTTAATGGCGATATGTTAAACCCCATCATGAACATCAGCGCCACCTATAAAGCGAGTGCGGGCAGTTGGGGAGATGAACAAAGCATCACCATGGAAATTTCAGGCGATGTAAACAATACCAACTTTCGCTTCGCTTCTAATCCACCAATGGAGGATACCGAAATCTTGAGCTATCTGGCTTTTGGAAAGCCTGCACAATCGGCTTTTGCCTTAGACAATGGGATTGTTGGAGACTTGCTCTCTACTTATGGCTACAACCTCGTAGAGTCCTTACTATCTCAGCGTGTACAAGAAAGTGGGCTTGCGGATGTCGTGGAGCTAACATCCTCCAACGGGGAACCATCCCTCAAAATAGGAAAGTATATTTCACGGCGTTTCTTTATTGCATTAGACTCAAAGATTCTCGGTGGAACCGGTGGGTCTGGATTTTTATTAGAATACCAAGCCCAAAAATGGGCCTTGTTAAGGATACAACAATTTCCCTCAACCAATGACCTACAAGACCGGACACTGGGGTTGTACGTCCTACTTGAGTATGCGTACTGATCCTCCTACCCTATCCCCTCGATCTCATAGGACAGTATTATTTTTAATATTATTCAAAAGTTCACAATGCGAAAAGCCGCAAAGTTGTCCGCCCATTCTCTGGCCAAAGCGCAGACAAATCAACCTAAAGACATTCTATTTTCTCATAAGGTGGGTCATTGGATTTTAACCCCATGAAGGGATATTTAGATAGAAAAAAAACGTTTGATCAAAAAGTTTTTTTAAATTAAACCTTTATTGTAGATACGTCGTCTGAAAGATACCACACCCACTACCACTTCTTTCTGAGCAATCTCGGATGAATTCGTTCAAACGAGTAATTTTTGAGGGCATGTTCTTTTGAACATGGAGCCAAATTGTGATAGGTTTTCGCTTCAGGCTTTGTTTTAACCTGTTGCAGCCTACCGTTTGGTTTATTACCTTCAAGCCTGTGTGTTCCTCTTAACATTACACACAAGATGCATCCCTTGCCTTAAAACGGGAAGCTGGCCGCATTTTTGTTGGCCTCACCACCACTGCTCACCCAATGTTAGGCCGAATTTATGCTCGACAACATTAAACAACTGCCTTCACGACAAGGACTCAGCGATTTGGAACTGGTTCGCCGATTTAAACAAGGGGATCGGGACTTGGCGTTCGACCAATTGGTTCGTCGTTATCAAGAGCGTATCTACTGGACGGTTCGCCGTATTGTAGGCTCGCACGAAGATGCCGATGACGTTGCCCAAGAAACCTTTGTGACCATGTGGCAAAAGTTAGACAGCTTCCGCGAAGACGCCAATTTCTTTACTTGGCTCTACCGTGTAAGCGTCAATGCAGCCTTAGGACACCTCCGGCGGAGCAAGATGAAACGGTTTGTTAGCCTAGAGACATTGGTACAACCGTTTGAAGACCCAGATATGCAGTCTGACCGGAATATGTTGAACGATGAGCGGATCTCCGCAGTCGAGCAAGCGATTCAGGCACTTCCTCCACAGCAACGGGTTGTGTTTTGCATGAGATACTATGATGGTCTCAAATACGAAGAGATCAGTGTAATGCTTGGGAAGAGTACCGGGACCTTGAAGGCGAATTATCATCACGCCATCAAGAAACTAGAGCAGGCACTCAAAGATGAGTTTGCACAAACCTAACGTTCCGGAAGCAGGCCGGGCCAGTCGGCTCGTCCGCGCGCACAGCCGCCAAAACCTCCCTAAATGGCTAACAGCCTCCTTAGATAACTACCAAGGTGCCCTCGAAGTAACCGAGGTAGGGGTTCCGGCTGATTATTTTCAAAATTTTTCGGACTCGGTACACGATCGTGTACGGAGGCGAGAAGCCGAGTTTACCCATCGGCAATTGCCCCGTGCATTGGCCATGCGCCTATCCATGCCACTTCCCGCGGAAATCCCAAGCGGAGCAACTGCTTATTTTCGTACCCTCCTTGAGAAGGTCAAAAACCAAGTAGAAACGATCGAAGCCTCTGGCGTTCCGGCTTGGGTGCATGATGCCTTAGCATTGATGGAGCGTGAGGTCTCACCTGTCCAGCAAGCATCCTATATGCAGGAATTGGTGGATACCTTGGGTCGGGCAATCAGCGAGTTCGAAACGATCCCAGAGTGGCTACAAGAGGCACTGGCCTTCCGTAGCGATGCCATGCCCATTGACAAACAGGTTTATTTTACCTCCTTTGCAGATCGGGTTCGGGTACGCCTTGCAGCAGTCGAATTAGACGAGCCGGTTTCGGGCTGGATGCACGAAGCACTAAACGCTACACCGGACACAAGCGAAGCAACACCCACTTATTTTACGCGCTTTAGCGAGCGGCTACGTCAGCACATCGAGGACGATGCAGCAACAGGTGTTCCTGTATGGTTAGACCAAGCCTTGATGACCGCAGCACATCCACGTATTCCCGGTGGCTCCGAAACGTATTTTAAGTCCTTTTCCTCACAAGTCTTGCAGACCGTATCGGAAGTTTCCCACCTCGAAACCGAAGAATTGGTAGATCCAACCACTGTTGAACGTTTAGTGGATGCACCGGATCGTTTTCAGGAGCTTTTGGCTTCTTACAACGATATATCCTTACCTGTTGGGCAAGAGTTGTACTTTGAGGATTTTGCAGATCGGGTGAAAGCCCGCATCCATGCCCGAAAATTAGACCATTTACCCCAAAGCCCCATCGTTCGTCTGATGAGCCGCCAACCGGTGCAATGGGCGACGGCGGCATGTTTCGGGTTGTTGTTGGGGTTTGTGTGGTTTTGGAAACCAGATGCTACGCCTGCTGTTGTACCTCCTACAAAAGCACCTATACATGCGCCAATACCATCTACACTTGGTGTTCCCAAGGAGACTTCTTCCGGGCCTGTAAAACAAAGCAATACAGCTGAAAAACCTACAAATACTCCTCTTAAAATCGAACCAGTGATGGGTAAACAGCCAGATGCTCCAAAACCAGACGTACCGGTTCCGAACTCAAATCAGTAATTACAAATCTATTATGCAATGCACTTCTTGCTCAAATTTAGGGCGTTGGGTGCGTGTGCTTGCGGGGCTTTGCATCTTCCTCTTGCTCCCCAAAGCAACCATGTCCCAAACGCCTGCAGCAACGTTTGCGAAACAAGTCGCAGAACGTCAGATCGCCTATTTCAAAGAGAAAATGGGCTTGGATGAACGTGAGTTATCACAGTTCTTAGACTTTTATGAGTCGTATCAAATCGGGATTATCCGCCTCGACCGCCTTAAAAAACAGCAATACGAAATGCTTTCGACTGCACTTAAAGAACAACATGACCCAAAGCAGGTCGAGAAAATGGCTGTAGAGTTAGGTCGTTTTGAGGAAAGACTCGAATTGGTTCGCCAAATCTTTCATGGGGATATCATTCGAGCGTTTGGGGCCAAGCGGTTTGCGCAATATCTTTTGGCACAATGGGAATTTGTTCGGATTGTTGAACAAATGCGGAACGAGTTTATCCAGCGGCAACAACGCGAGAGTGAAAAAAATAAATCTTAAGGTTTGCTATACCATGTTCTAATGGTACGGCAATCCGTAGAAAAATCCGCCGGAGCAAGGTTGCTTCGGCTACGCTCATCCAAACGAATACCTCGTCGTAGGAAGACGCCCCCTTCGAGGTCCTGTCTGCACTTTTTCGGTGAAATAAATTGGAAAGTTACCCCTGCAAGTTTAGATCGTCTATCCGTGGAGAGGGCTTGGCTAACCCGAAACGCAGGTCACTTTACGGAGATCACAACACTACGGTTGGCTTGGTCGACATCTTGACCGGGATAAAACGGTTTTACTGGACGCGAGGAGCCATATCCGACGATCGCAAGGTATGCAGCAGGGATATGATAATCCTCTACAAATACCTTTTTTACAGATTCCGCACGTTGGATGCTAAGGGTTTGATTGGCAGGGGTTTGGGGACCATCTGTTCGGCCTTCAAGCACGATGGTTGGGTACGGTAGTTGGTTCTGGGCCGCAACATCAAATATTTCCTTAATCTTGGCCGCCATTACGCCGATCATATAGGGATTTAAGAAGGATTTCCCTCGGTCAAAAAAAACGCGCCCTTGTGTTAATTCTGGAATGAGGTTCTTGTTCAAATAATCTTCGGGCGATAAGATAAACTGTGTATCTATACCATTGACCCCATCAAAAGCTGGGATAATGGTTTTAGCTTTTTCGATCCATTCATTATTGGCAACCCCCACAGGCTGCAACACCAAGTCGTGTGTCAGACGAAGTTCAAGACGTTTTGGGGGGATTAATCTTTTTTCCAATCTCCGGATGAGAATGGGCTTCTCCAGCGAGGTAAAGGGCGTCCAGTCAACATCTATTCGATTTGAATTTAAGCCAATACCATTCATATTTTGATGTACAACATCCTCGGCGAGTGGGTCTTTAATGCCTCTTAGCCAGTAACGTCCGAAGCCGGAGGCTGTGAACCAGTCTTTTTCAGCTTCCGTAATCATGTATCCCGGTGTTTCGCGCATGGTTTGCACAAAACGGTTCCAGCGGATTGTATCGCGGGCAACAACGTACAAGAGTGTGCCTATCACCAAAAGTACGCCGCCCCACTTCAAGACCAGTACCATTTTGGCAGGGCTGACGGTTTGCCGAGAAGGGACATAGGAGGCATCCAAACAGTTTTCTAAATAGGGTTTGGATGGTTCAAAAATATCGGTATCACCACTGAAGGCTCGAAAGGCCAACTGTTGTTCAAAATGGATATTTTCGAGGGCTTCAAGCAAGAGTGTGCTAAGGCTTTCTGGCGGGTTTCCTCTAACAACTGCTGCGATATATGCTTGAGGCCCTTCTGCTGTCACAATTGAAAATCCTTCATATTTTAAGACATCCAGCGCCTCTTTCCGACCAAGAGAGTCTTTAGCAAAATCACGCAGGGCGGTAAGCATTGAGGAAAAAAGATCTGCCTCAAAATTCGGCACATTGGGAGCATGTAGTTCCTGTAATAAAAGACCGCTTTCTTTGTGAATTAAAACAATGTGTTCTACACGATACAGCAGGGTGTGCGCCAGAAGAACATCGTCAAAATTACGACCCGTGCGGATAGCCTCCCATCGCCACTTAAGCCCTTTAAGCGAAAACAAACTACGGTATTGTTCGTGTTCTGGTTGGTTGGTTTCGCCAAAGGCACGCAAAGCTTGAGCGATAGACTTCCGTATGGCTGGCCCCATAGAAGGGAACAAGATGTCCGCTATCCGAAATCGGTTTTGGGTGATGGATTCTCGGATGGCGTCTTCGACAACAGGGGTTAGGCTTCTAACCAATTTATCGTCTGCCTGAGACCGTTTAACAATACTATCAGGCAGGAGATCCCCCACTTGGTCGGACGTAATGCCTCGGTGTTCAAACTCCGTGACCCGCTCCTCTAATTTTCGGATGTCAGCCCGTTCTTTGCCCATTAATAGCCACCGCAAAGACTCCAACTCACCTTTTTCAGTTGTGGTTTGTTGCGTTGTCCGGTTTTTAGTGGATTCTGGGGGTGCTTTTTTCTGGAAAAAGAAGGCCATGCGATAAGGGTTTATTGCACAAGGGTGTCGGCCATTTGTTGGAGAAGTGCCGAAAGTGTCTTTCGATCTATTTTGTCCGTTTGCAAGTGTGTGATGTTTTTAGCCAGTGCGGTTACGGCTTCTTGTCGTTGTAGCGCTTCTTTGGCCAATTTATTGTCGTGTAAGGTGAAGGCTTCGTCCATTGTTGTATGGATGTCATCCGTTACTTTCCGGAAGGAGCGCTCCATCACAGCTTGTGCCTCGTGTCGGGCATTGGTTTCCGCTGTTAGAGCTTGTCGTAATTGGTTCATTTCCTGTCGAATAGCCGTCTCTAAGCCCTGAAAACGCTCATCCATCAGACGACGTATTTCATGAGCCTCTTTCAGAAAATGCTCCTCTAAGTCTGTAATCCGTTGAGAAATTTCATGAGACTGTGCCCCAAAGAGGATGTCTCTAATTTTCCCCAATTCGTCTGAGTGGGATGTTGTCCCATTTCGAGACAAGACATCATTGGAGGGTTGATCAGGGTGCATAGGTGTGTTCTGTTATTTCAGAAAAAGAATCGTCTATTGCCGTAAGTAAGGAATCTTTGAATACTGAATTGGGGGTGATTGAATATACTCAAATCCTGCAAAAATGCAACATCTGAATATTTATCGTGCTTCTATGATTAAGGGTAATGTTTTGGGCACAGTTTATGTAATAGGTGTTAGTTTGGGCAAAAGCACAATACACAACGTTTCCCAGAACCATGCAAATCAGCTTTGTCATGGCCTTATTAAAGGCAAGAAAATAAGTATTTCGCTGGTGAAATATTTTATTAATTGCAGTATTTAATTGATTATGTGGAAAACATTCTTTTTGATTTTACGGTTGCTACACATTAGGATAGGACGTAGAAAAAAAATGAACGCGCAGCGGATGGGCACGTTTCAACAGAAGAAATTAACTGCCATTGTTCGTTCAATTCACAAACACGTCCCTACCTACCAAAAACTTAATCCGGAAGTGATGGATGCCCAGCGTGCCTTTCCGGTACAAGTTATGAATGCTTTGGAAGCCAAGTTTGAACAAGGCAATGTACTTGGTCTCTCCTATGACCACGCCCGTAAAATCTTGCACTTGGATGGAGAAAAACCACGATCTGAAGCCCAATATCGTGATGCAACACTCACGGTCTCGGCTGGAACGGCAGGCCGAAAACATGTTTGGATCACAGACGAAGCGGAAAGAGCGGATGAGGCGCTGGCCTTATTAGACGTTTTACTCCCTCCTCTACCACGTAAAAAATACCATATTGCGTGCTTTGTTCAGGGGATATCTGCTCTTCTATTGCCAGTTAACAATCGGCTGGTAGAAACGAGGTCATTCGACTGGCAAGGAATCAATGAACATGTCTTGCACCAATTGCGCTCATTTAATCCGAGCATTGTTATCGCAACGCCATCTGTTTTGCGGGCACTCGCCTCCGAGGTGAAGCAGGGGAGGCTAATGCTTTATCCGGATCGTCTTTTTTCAACCAGTGAAGTCCTTTCGGATATAGATGGAGATTGGATATCTCGTCAGTTTGGTCAGACGGTAGAAAACCTTTATTGGGCGCAAGAAGGATTTTTGGGGCAAACTTGTGTTTTTGGAACAATGCACTTAAATGAAGACCGTTTTTTGGTAGAACACAACTATTTAGACGCCGAAAAAAAACGGTTTTTCCCCGTTATTACCTCGCTTAATCGAAAAACACAGCCGTTATTTCGCTATAAATTGGATGACATTTTAGTGGAAAAGCGCATGACTTGTGGTTGTGGCTCCCGTCATATGGCCATCGAGCACATCGAAGGGCGGTGGTGTGACGTGCTTTATCTAAGAGCAGAATCAACGGGCGATTGGATTCCTGTCTTTCAAGACACCTTGCGTAGAACTATTATGAATGGATCACCGGCAATACAGCAATATCAAGTGCGACAAGTTAGCCCCTCTGAAGTTGATATTTACCTAAATGTGCCGACGGAGATGTTTGGCTTGATTTCATCGTCTGTAGGTGAAGCGCTCAAACGCTTATTTGGCCAAATGGGTGTGCGTTTGCCCTTAATCAACTTCTTCTTATTAGACAAACATGAGGAAAAATCTTTGCGTTTTCGGCCTGTAGTGCAATTGACGCCTATTACCCATTTTGAAGAAGGTTTAGCAACAGCGCTATTACCAGACAAACCCTCTTTGCCGCCGCTCCAGCAGCCACCCATGCGTGTATTGCGTTTGCACCGCCCCGCATCCAACCACGACGGTATTGCTGGTGTTTAAGCGGCTAAAAGCCATTGTCTCGCGCTCCCCACACCAAACGAATCGCAACCGCTAAGACGGCAAGCGGCAATAGCCATGATGCAACGGCATCTACCAAGCCGTACAAGGAACCCCAAATCGTGTATATCCAATCCATGTGTTTATGGGTTAGGTGTTGTTTCGGGCTCTTCGAGGCGAACAAAAAACTTTTGACGATCCATCGCTACAATTCTGACTTGGCTTCCAGAAGAAATAAAACCTCCTTCAGTCACCACTTCCATGCGCTCTCCTTCTACTTCAATAATGCCCGTTGGACGAAGGGGCGTAAGTACCGTTCCTGTTTTGCCCAAAAAATGTCCTCGCTCTCCACTTTCTAACTTGGCCAGTTCTTCACCAGAGAGCAATGTCGTCTGTAGAACAAATTTATCCCAAACGCCATTTTTTTGTGCAATGTAAAAAAGGCTAAATCCGGCCGTGAGGGTTAGGCCAAGTGCCGTCACGCCGCCCAAGAGTCCAAAACCCGTAAAGATCAAAAAAAGACCGAAAACCAGCGACAATAAGCCACCTGCCCCTACGACATTCAAGCCGGGAACGATCCAAATCTCTAACCAAATCAAAAAAAGACCCAGCAAAAGCAATCCGACAGGCAATAAAATCTCCATGACCGAGGTTGGCTTAAAGGTTAAGGATGAACCGTGCAACAATATTCAAGACCGTACATTGTTGAGAGTGCAAGAATCTTGTGTATGGTGCGATCGAATCGTAAGGATTCTTGGAGTAAGGTACAAACTTTATCGCCATTAGGTACGGCTTGTCACATTTAAAAGTTACGATTTTTAGCGCTCTACCACCACAGGTGCTCCTAATGGAACCTTAGCCCACAATTCATCCATATAAATATCGCGCAGGGCAATACAGCCTTGTGTCCAGTTCATCCGCCTACCAGACCCTTTTCCATGAATTTCTATCAGGCCACCGAGTGCTGTATTCATGGGCGGAAGCCGGAAGTTGGCGTGTGCATCCAAAATGGCGCGGTGTTGTGCGGAGGTAATTAGCTTTTGCCGCAACCCGCGTTCGGCATCGGCGGGTGTGGGGTAGCTTAGAATCATAGCTTTGTAGTATTCGCTACGGGGATTGAATTGAGCAATGTAAAAAGTTCCTTCTGGAGTTACCCAGTGTTTCTTGTCCGTTAGGGTTCCACGCTGGATCTTTAAGGTGTCTTGGGTGTTGTGCCCAAAGTCTGCGGGGTAAGATTTAATCAAGGTGCTTCCTGCAAATAAGTTCAACCTCCCTTTTGTTTTTTGGGCTTGTAACCAGATGTTAGAAAGCACCTTGGTTGGGACATAAGCATAGGTGTCGTTTACCCGACGAATATAATCCCAACCGTTTAGGCGATTCACCACCCAGACGGTTTCCCGAAAAGGTAACCCGCCCTTAGCGGTGGACGAGTCGCGTTCTGAATACCATTTTGCTTTTTGCGCTACGACATAATACAACTCTTCTACAATCTTAGGCGCGTTGTCAAGAACAATTTCTTGTGCATAAAGCCTTGGAAATAAAAGGCTAAGAAAGAAAGCCATTTTTGTGAAAACGGAGAAGCGTATAAACATAGCGCAGGTTTATGGGTTAGGGAAATATTTATCAAACGAAAATAACCTACTTGGCATATATGTTGTTCAGAAAAAAATAAAAATTACGCTCCATGATAAAGTACCGCTATTTCTTGCTGTTTTTGGGACTGGCAGACCTTTCTTTTGCCCAAACACCCTTTCGAGTTGCTGGGTTTTATTCGCCAGAGGCGCTCTTTGCCCGCCAATATGAGCCAGCAGATATACCGGCAGATGAACTCACCCATCTTTTTTATGCGTTTGTGGTTCCGAGAGACCTAAATGGTGATGGATACTATGAAGCAACATGGGCGAATCTGGAGGTGGTGCAAAGGACTATGTTTAGCCGTTCCCTTGTCCCGCGAGACACCTTGCGGATAGACCGTCGGGGGGTATTGCGGCAATTGGTGTTTTTGAAGCGTAAATACCCGCACCTCCGGATTCTATTATCGGTTGGCGGGGCTTGTTCCTACGATGCAATGGCCGGAGAATGTATTGCACTACATGAGCGGTTCGTACAAATCACGAAAGACGCTGCACATCGGGAGCGGTTTGTGGCGTCGCTTATGCAACTTTTTACGAACCCATTGTCAGATGGCAGTGGGCAAAGATTGTTTGATGGCATAGATGTGGACTGGGAGTTCCCCGGAGCAGGTGAAAAAAAGGTGTTCGTTGCATTTATGCGGGAACTCCGGAATAAGTTGGATGAAATGGGTAGCGGACGACGCGAACGGTATCTCCTGACGTTTGATGGACCGGCGACAACCTATTTCTTGCAACATTATGACGTCCGTGCGCTTGCTGGTATTGTGGATTGGGTGAATGTGATGGCCTATTTGTACCATATGCCGCAAGCATGGAATCCGCATACGGGGCATAATGCCCCCTTCGCAGGGAACGCTGAGGATGGTCACGGGAAAGGCTATAATATCCAAGAAATGTCGGTGGCGGCATGGCTTAATGCAGGTATGCCGCCGGAAAAAATTGTATTGGGCGTACCCTATTTCGGAGTGGGATATACGGGTGTAAAGCCGGGAAAAAAAGAGAAATTACCGGGTTTACACCAGCCCTATCACGGCCCCTTGGTTCCGGGTGGCGAGGTTCCCTACGACGATCTTTGGGGCGTAGCAGAGCCATATCGGAATGCAGTGCTTTACGAGGACGAATTCTCTAAAGCGGCATTCTTGTATAACCGTAGCAAAAAGGTCTGGATAAGCCTCGAAACACCAGAATCTTTGTTCTTAAAAACACAATGGGCAAAGTCAAAAGGCTTAGGCGGTATATTTGCATGGGAATTGAGCCAAGAAACAATGGGTGGAAGCGGTCAGTCGCCGCTTACGCGGACAATTGGATGGGCTGCTCGCAAGGAAGGATATTCGCTCCCGTCCCAAGGTGTTTCCTTCGAGGATTGTCCGGAAAATCGTGCTGTGCGCTGTGCAGTGAACCTGTTTTTGCATCAACCAACTTGGGTGCAAGTATCACACAAAACTGAAAAAGGCGTAGCAATACTACAAGTCCTTAAAAGGCTTCCTCCCGGAGCATATCGTTATTCATGGGAGCACAGTCTTGCTGTCCCCAAATCCTCAATCATAGAGGTCATGCTTGAAGCACAAAAACAAGAATTTGTGGTAAACTAAATAAAGATTTTTAGTCCATAATTTCGATTGAAATTTTGTCTGTTTCGCCCTACATTCCGTCGGGATCTTTTTGGTACCACTAAGGTATTTGGGAGAAAAGTTTCCAAGCTAAAAATTCTATATTTTTTCCGACGATACAATTCACAAATGGACGCAGGTAATACCCCTCATCCCGATCATCCTTCGGTTGAAATGCCACCACGCACAGGAGGAAATTCCCGCAGCGGTCATGTCTATGACCTCTCTGGAGTCCATATAGACACTTCTGGGATGCCTACCCGTGAACTACATGCAGAGAGAGCGCCCCAACAACCAATGGTAAACATCAATATTAACCATCCACAAGGGGAGAATCACGAGGGTTGGCAAAGTTATGTACCGACTCCGCCGGAACCCCAAAGAGAAGAGGACAGCAAACCCACTTCCGATGCTGGTATCGAGGGGATTCGTATTTTTTTTGGCTACGTGTTGTTGATGTTCGGGACCTTTATGACCATTATCCAATCCTTCATCTTTTTGTTGGGCAAAGAATCTGGCTTTGGTTTTGGGAGCCTTTTTGGACTAACTTTATTAACAAGTTCAGCGGTATTGGCAGCGGTCTGGCTTATGCCACGTCCGAATACAATTGGCCGTAGTATCGTCACCACAACCACACTCACCATTGCCATTGCACTGATGATGCTCATGGCTGGCTCTGCACTTGTTCAGAATGAAACGCATATTCTAACAGGTGGCGAGTCTTTGGTGTTGTCTATGTATTTGGTTTGTTTTAGCATTTATGGCCTTTCAGGTTTAAACGTGCTAAGCCGATGAAGTGTTTTTAAGATCGTAGCATCAAGTTTTTTTACCAAATATCACCCTCCCAAAAAGATGCAAGAACAAATCCGAGTTAGACTTAACCTCCTAACCCTTACCATATTGGTCGTCATTGGTCTTCTGGCAATGCGGTTGGTTAAGCTCCAAATTGTGGACTCAGACCTATATTCTGGAAAAACCCGCCAAAGTAGCATCCAAGAAGAAGTACGCCATGCCGCGAGAGGGCTTGTCTATGACCGCAATGGAATGTTGATTGCAACCAATGAACCAACATATACCATGCAGATTACGCCACGCTTTTTTAAGAAGGAAAAGGCGCAGGAATTGGCAGAACTATTGGGCAGGACGGAGAAGGAGATATTGGACAAAGAAAAGGAAGCAAGGGACTATACACCCCTTCGCCCCTATCCCGTTTTTAAAGAAGTTCCCTTCTCGGTTGTGAGCAAAATTGAGGAAATGAACTACGAATTTCCGGGAGTGGACTTTGTTGTCGAACAAAAACGGCGGTATAGCTCGCCACGAGCAGCACATATTTTGGGATATATCAAAGAAATCTCTAAGACACAGTTGGACGCGAGGAAGGTGGAGGGCTATCGGCGGGGCGATGTGATTGGCCAGTCAGGGATTGAGCGGTTTTATGAGACCGAGATGCGAGGAGAGCCGGGCCTACGGTTGGTCATGAAAAATGCGCACGGCCAAGTGGTAAGCGCCTATCGAGACGGCAAGGAGGACAAAGACCCCATTAGCGGCTATACCTTCCACTTGTCTATAGATGGAAAGATACAAGCACTGGCCGAAAAAATGCTCCGAAACAAGCGCGGTGGTTTGGTCGCCATAGACCCAAACACGGGCGAAATTTTGGCCTTGGCCAGTGGGCCAGATTACAACCCTGCACTGCTGTCGGGCGCAGTAGATCGGGATGTGTGGATTGGACTTAACCGAGACCCCAGCAAGCCACTGTATAACCGAGCAACATTAAGTGTACAACCACCGGGTTCAACTTTTAAACCCTTTATGTCTTTGATTGCCCTTCAAGATGGGGCCGTTACCGAGGATTCAAAAATTTACTGTAATGGTGGTTGGGGAACCCATAAATGTATGGGTGTACATGGCGGAATGGATGTAAGGAATGCAATTCGAAATTCGTGTAATACCTTTTATTATACCCTTATGACGCGGCTCAATTTTGCACGATGGACAAATTGGGCACATGAATTTGGCTTTGGTGTGAAGCCCGATGTGGATATCATTGAGCGGTCAAAAGGGATTATTCCCGATTCAGCCTATTATGATAAAATGTATGGCGGACGTAATCGTTGGAAAACAAGTAATTTGGTGATTCTTGGCATTGGACAAGGGCTTACGGTTTCTCCGTTGCAATTGGCGAATTATGTAGCGACTGTTGCGAATGGCGGTACACGTTATATGCCACATTTGGTAAAGTATATGATCAATCCTGCGGGTAAAAAGGTTTATCCGGTCATTACACCTCCAAAAAAACTACCCATTAAACCCGCTTACTTTGCAGCAGTCCAAGAAGGGATGCGCCGCTCGGCAATGGAGCATACCCGTAACGTGGTATGGGATCCACAGCTCAAGGTTGCCGGAAAGACAGGTACTGCCCAAGCACCTGGACGTGGACGCAAGGATCATTCCGTATTTATTGGTTTTGCCCCGCTTGATAAACCCAAAATTGCGGTGGCGGTTCTGATCGAGAATGCTGGATTTGGGGCAACGGCGGCAGCTCCTATGGCCAGTTTAATGATGGAGTTGTATGTTACGGGCAAGATGAGCCGTCAAGGATTGGTAAACTCGGTTTCTGCTGTTCCGAGTCAAGGCTTTGAGCGCAAAATTGATTGGACGAAAGGTGTGGATACCGTATTAACAGCCGTTCGTCGGGCGAAAGAGTTAGCCAAAACATCGACGGGGACCACCCCGTCTGGAAAACCGGATGCTAAAAAGCCCGCCAATGCGGGAGCCACTCCTGCAGCAGATGCAAATAATCAGAAACCAGAAACACCCAGTACGCCAAAACCAACACCCAAACCCAATACCCGTAACCAAACGCCAGCTACCCCACCTTCGGGGACGGGAAATGCAGCCCCCAACCGAAGATAACCCCCTTAGAAAACCTTACTCCTACCCAATATGCGCCGCTCACTCTGGGAAAATCTTGATTATGCCATTTTGTTCGTTTGGTTCTGCCTGATCTTTATTGGTTTGGCGGCTATTTATAGTGCAACCAATGGCCCCAGTGCCGAGATCATTGATCCACAAATGCGGCAAAACTTTGGTAAACAATTAGGCTTTTTCTTTGTATGCACCGTGATGATGGTAGTGGTCTTGAGTTTGCCCGTCCGGTTCTTTATGACAACTGCTTTGGGTATTTATGGCTTTATGATCTTGTTGGTGATTGCGGCAAGGTTTATCGGTAAAGAGGTCAACGGTGCGCATTCTTGGATCATGATCGGCTCTTTCGGACTCCAGACGTCCGAATTTGCGAAGGTTGCAACAGCCTTGGCGCTTGGTTGGGTTATGAGTCGGGCAAAATCACATACATGGGATATTAAAAATGCCGCATTAGGGATTGGTTTATTGATTTTACCTGCCTTAATCCTGATCGTCGTCCAGAATGATACCGGAACGGGCTTGGTATTCTTGGCTCTTGTTCCTTTTGTTCTTTTTTGGAGTGGAATGCCCTTGCAATGGGTTGTCCTGATGATTACGCCCGCCATTGCCGGATACCTTACTATTATTTATGAACCTGCTGCACTGGTGTTTTCGGGAGTTGTGGTAGCCGGGATTTTCTTCTCGACAAAAGACTGGAAACTGATTTTATTGGGTGTTTTAGCTGGATTTGGTACTTGGGGTAGTTTTCAAGTGTTGTATAAATTGCTTTTACCTCACCAAGTGGCGCGTATAAAAGCACTGGGAGACCCCGAAGCTTATGCCCTAACCACAGGATACCAAACGTTGCAGTCGAAGGCAGCCATCGGTTCTGGTGGTTTTATGGGTAAAGGCTGGATGCAAGGATTACAGACCCAAATGGGGAACGTTCCGGAGCAATCTACCGACTTTGTTTATACCGTAATTGGGGAAGAATTTGGCTTTTTGGGTTCTTTTTTGGTTTTGGTACTCTTCGCCATTTTATTGATCCGCCTTATTCGAACCACTTCTAGGATCAATCACCCTTTTGCCCAATATTTTTTTGTTGCTACCGTAGGTATTTTTCTTACCCACATCCTTATTAATATTGGTATGACGGTCGGTTCCATGCCAGTTATTGGGATTCCGCTTCCGTTTATCTCCTATGGCGGCTCGGCATTGATGGCGAATACCGCCTTGCTTGCCATTGCAATGAACTTCCAAATGCGATCCCACGAGTTTCCGGCACATGGTTACTGAGTTGCAGGGAACAGAGGTTTTTACCGAACACGTTGTTTTGCTACAACATGCTTGGCACCAAAATCATCTTCAAGTATCGCAGCAACATCACGCAGGGACAGCTATACGGCAGTTTCGCAATCGTGGTTTTAGCGCCATAACGGCCCAAGAAAAGCTTGTCCATTTCGATCCTTTTCCGGCTCCTACGGCTTCGGTTGTGCCTTTCTTGCAAGCGATTGTGGAGTGTGCATATGCGATTGGCCCCCAAATTCGTTCCGTAAGCATAGAACACCAGTTACGCACCAGAGATGTTGCTATTCAAACACCTGAAGGCTCGACAAGGAAACATCATGCAGCTTTTACAGAATTAAAAGTCACGCTACTTTATCGCTACAATAACCGCCTTTTTAAAGGAGAAGCCTTTGCGGGAGATGCAAGCGGTCTTTTTCTCATGCACACGCCCTCTGAATTGGTGGAGACGGCACACACAGCCGCCGAACATCTGGCCTTGGCGCACGTTCCGGTGACAGGTAAAATGCCCGTCGTTATGGCTCCGGGTTGGTGTGGTGTTTGGTTACACGAAGCCATTGGACATCCTTTGGAGGCCGATGTTTGGCAAAACCATCGCATATTTGCACCAAAAAAAGACCAACAAATTGCTCCGGAATGGGTAACCGTATTGGATGATCCCACCTTGCAGGATGAAAGGGCGTATTTCCCATTTGATGACGAAGGAAGTCTTGCTTCTTGTGGTTATCTGATTAAAGACGGGCGATTAGAAAGTTTACTGTCTGTTCGTGAATCGGAAAATTATGGTGGTTTGACGCCAGTATTCCGCGCACGACGCAGTTCTTATGTGCATTCGCCCATGCCTCGGATGAGCAACTTGTTCTTGGCGCCGGGAGTGTTTTCTCCAGAGGAAATCATTTCAGAACTTTCAGCAGGTATATATGTCCAAACGCCCGGTAAGGCCGTCTTTAACCCTCATTCACGCATGGTACAAGTCTTTGTCAAGGAAGGCTTTTTCATAAAGGACGGAGAACTCACCACCCCACTTACCGGATTTTGGGTAGGAGGAACACCTGAAGAAATGCTCACGGCAGTGGAGGCAGTAGGAAATGACTTTAAAATGGAACGCGGACGCGGGCATTGCGAAAAAAAAGGCCAGATCGTTCCCATTTCGGTTGGACAACCCACCGTGCGGTTCCGGTCGTTACAAATTGACCCCTCGGCAACTTAACCTTCATAGCGATGAACGGTCTGTACACCTTCGACGGTATAGAGCCGCTGAATCAAAACATGTAGCTCTGAAACATCGTGCAAATCCACCACAATTGTGCCTTCAAAGTAACCGTGCCCTTGATCTGAATTTACCAAAATAGACCGGATATTCAGTTTAAGCGACTTGGAGATGACGGTCGAGATGTCATTAAACATCCCCATACGGTCGGTGCCAAGGACTTTTATGCCTGTTACAAAAGTTGCTGAAGCGTTTTTGCTCCACTCTGCTTTTACAATTCTATCTGAGTGGTTTAGCAAGAGATCTTTGGCATTTTTGCAGTGTGTGCGGTGAATTCTGATTCCACGCCCAGAGCTGACTAAGCCAAAAACTTCGTCCCCCGGTATAGGATTGCAACAACTCGCATATTGAACAAGAAGGTTCTCTGCTACTTCTTCGCCATTGATTCTTAAAGTGGTCTGGCCCTTAGATTGAGCAGCATCTAAAAAATCTTCAAACTGTTTGTTGTTATCTATCAACAAGGTTTCTAAGGTAGAAGACTCCTTTTCCTGTCCTTGCTCAAGGCGGTTCTGGATAAACCGGATAAAATCATCCGCATCCACCAATTCGTCTCCAATGTCGTGGTAGAGGTCATGCAGTTTGTTGTATTTGAATGAGCGTACATGTTTCTCCAGCTGAGCTTCGGAAGGTTCGGGTTTTAGTTTCTTTAACTTTTTAAGCAGGATTTCTTTACCTCTTTCAATAGCCAGCCTTTTTTTCTCGTTGATCCATGCGCGTACTTGTGCTTTTGCCTTTTGGGTCTTAACAAACTTTATCCAGTCTGGGTTAGGGGTTTGCCGCTTTGAGGTAAGCACCTCTACTTCGTCCCCATTTTTGAGTTTGGTAGGCAGCGGAACCATTTTGCCATTTACCTTTGCGCCTACACAATGTAGTCCTACTTGTGTGTGTACTTGGAAGGCAAAGTCCACAGGAGTGGCTTCCTCGGGAAGGGTGATTACATCCCCTTTTGGGGTTAGGACATGGATTTCTTTGGTGAAAAGGTTTAAACGAAAGTCTTTCACAAACTCCGAAGCCGTCTCCGAGGTATCCTGCGAGGCAAACGCTTCTCTTACCCAAGCGTATAGGTTTTCCGAGGCATTTTTGGAGGTCTTAGAACCTTCTTTGTACTTCCAATGTGCAGCCACGCCGCGCTCTGCGATCTCGTCCATTTCGCGTGTGCGGATCTGGATTTCCACCCGTTTACCTTTAGGGCCAAGCACGGTAGTGTGCAAACTCTGGTATCCGTTGGACTTTGGCATGGAAATAAAGTCCCTGAAACGGTCTGGTAAGGGTTTATATTGATCTGTAATCATCGAATAGGCCCGCCAGCAGTCCTCTTTCCCTTTGGAGCCTTGTCGGTGCATGATGATGCGTATGGCATAGAGATCATAGATGTCGTCTAATGACTTTCCTTGCCGCATCATCTTGTTATAAATTGAAAAAATACTTTTAGAACGCCCTTTAATGTCGAACGCAAAATCAGCCTCGGTCAATTCATTCTTGATCGGTTCCATAAAGTGGGCGATATACTGGTCACGTTCTTCCTTTTTTTCTTCGAGACCTCGTGCAATAGTGTTATACATCTCACGGTCTGTTACTTTTAAACAAAGGTCTTCAAGTTCACTCTTAACCTTAAACACACCAAACCTATGGGCCAGTGGTACAAAAAAGTCCATTGTTTCGTGGGCTGTCCGGAGTTGCGCTTCCTGCTTTTTAGCCCCAATCGTGCGCATATTATGTAACCTATCGGCAAACTTGACCATGATTACCCGAATATCCGACGCCATGTATAAAATTAGCTTACGCCAGTTTTCCGCCCGTCCAATTTCCTTTTTCTCAAAGACCTCGTCTATTTTGGTAAGGCCGTTAATCACGACGCCCATTTCCTCTCCAAACTCCTCCCGAACCATGTCTAAAGAAATATCAGTATCTTCTACGGTATCGTGGAGAAGTGCCGCTGCCACACTTAGGTCATCCACACGAATGTCGTTCGCCACAATTTCTGCAACCGCAAGGGGATGGTAAAAATATTTCTCGCCAGATTTTCGGATATCAAACCGATGTGCCCAATGACCTAGGTAGTATGCCCGCCTGATCAAATCCTCATTTACGTGGACAAGGTTCTGACGACACATAGCCAACAAAGCATCTAATCGTTCCGAAAAGATGGCGTCGAGTGGCGCTTCTTCTAATGCTTTCCGAAGGAGAGAAGACCAAGAAGTCATATTGTTTTGTGGCACGGTGAAGGTGAATCTATGGCGCGTTGTTTAATCCAAGCCGCCGTCTGATAACAAACAGATGTTTACGCTGTTCCTTTTGATGAATGGTGGGTTCCATTGTTTCGCAATTTACATGCTTAATTACTAAAATTTTAACATGAGAACTGGGCTTTGTTATCAAAAAAGGCACAATTTTTACTGTTTTAATAAATTCTAAACATACAATATGGCTTTGAGCTACGTTCTCCCACTGGCAGGTATTGAAGGGTCGTAGTCAAAAACCTACACAGGAAACCGATATGCCCCATAGGGGGTATTATGATTGTAGTCCTGTGGATCTGGTTGTGCGAGTCGAAGGATATAATAAAAAAATAAAGTATGAGCACTATCCAACTCAATCTTTCTGATCGGCTTGCTTCGGGTACGGTTGTTGGGCGGTTTGTTGTGGGGCAATGGCTGGCTTCGGGCGGAACAGCTGATATCTATGGCTGTTATCCTGCGTCGGATTTCCGCCCACCGGCCTCGGCAGAGGCGTACCGATACGTCATAAAACTTTTCCGATATCAGGGCGATGCCGAGCAGTACGACCGAAGGGTTCGCCTTTTTGATAAAGAGGTGACAACCTTGCGCAGTTTGTCTGGAAATATCCACATTATCAATGTCTTAGAGCATGGGGATTATGTGGCTAAACCGGATGTAGCGGGGCGTCCTTTCTGTGTATTGCCTCGGATGTCTGGCGGCACGCTGACAAGTCTTATCCATCATACCCAACTTACAGAAGATCAAACGGTTAATATTGCACTTGGATTGGTGGATGCCCTGCAATTTGCCCATCATCGGGCAATTTTGCACTGCGACATTAAGCCGGATAATGTGATGTTGGATGATAGCCTTAATCCAATCTGGATTGATTTTGGGATTGCGAAAGAAATTGATACCCGCACAGATGTGGTTTCGGTGATGAGCGAGGTCGGAAATGTGGCGGTTGGCACTGCCCCTTATATGTCTCCAGAACACTTTGCAGGCCGTCATGCGCTTTGCCCACAGTCCGATCTATGGAGCATGGGGGTGCTTATGGTTAGGATGCTCACCCGTACCTACCCCTTTGGGATGCACTTTGAACAAGTACGACAACGAACGTTGATACAACGCTGGGAGACCTTGGAGCAATTACCCGCTTTTAAGGAAACAGGGCTTCCGCTTGAGATTTCCAAAGAAATGCAAGCCGTATTAGTGAAGTGTTTACAGGTGGAATTGGAGGATCGTTATCAGACAGCCGCCGAGTTGAAGTCGGATTTGCTCGCGTTGCAACAACATCGTATCCCGACGTATGCCCTACCCGGCGAAGCTGCCGTTGCCGAGACAGAATCAATGACGATGGAAGTGGCCATGCCGCTTAAGCCAGATCAATCGGCAAGTGGGTTAAATGAAAAAGAGGCGCCGCAAAGTAAGAAACTCCTTCGTTGGTTAGGCTTGGGGATCTTAATTCTATCGGGAAGTTTTGGAAGTGCGATGCTGGCAAACCGTTTTTTGGGGAATACCCCGTCTGAGGTAGTCAATACGCAGGCGGGGGAGCCGAAAATAAAGCAACCAAACCAAAACAATCCAGGGGGCAATACCCAAAAGATGGTAGAAAACACCCCTCAAAATGTGCGAACGAATAGCCCCGCTGTAGGTACGCCTTATGTGGAACAAAGTAATCTAAGATCACTCTCATCCGATCCTATTTCCGGAAGCACAACCCCCGTTTCTCCAAGTGCCCAAAAAGAACTGCCCAAAACAACGACCACCATAGAGGAGACCCCTGTAAAAGTACAGGTACAGTTTGTGCCAAACATGAATTACGATGCCAGTAGATCGGGGATAAATCACAAAAGTTATAACCCCTCATCGGGGATAATTAAACCATTTGATTATTATGTTGGTCAAACAGTAGAATGGCGTGTTATTGGAAATGGTACTTTGGCCGGAAAAATTTGCGCTGGAAAAGAAGTTCTCTCCGAAGACAAGCCACTCAAAATAGATTGGACTAAAAACTGTCAATAGGTTTTTTAACAAAGGCTACGGTCTGCAATCCTGCCTTTAAGACATAGATATACATGAAAAACCACCGCTGTTTTGTGTTTCTGCTCCTTTATTTGGGGCTTTTCTCGTATGCTGACGCACAAAGTACGCCAACACTTTTGCCTCGTGCTTTCAAGTGCGAAGAACTTAAAACGGCCTTTCAACACTACGCCTATTCCGAGTTTGAAGAAACCCGTATCGCATTGGCCGCACTCAAAGACGAGGCCCTTTCACCCACCTGCAAGGCCGAAAAATACATGCTCGTTGGGGCGGTTAATGTGGTTTCTTTCATGATGAACCAGTCTGGAACATTTGAGGAGGCAGACCGCAATTTTGTAGTGGCGCTTCTTGCAGACCCATTCCGGGCAATGGATGAGGCCGCGTTCCCGCCGCTGCTTATTCGGAAGCGTTTCGAATATAACCGTCAACAACTGAACCAAGGCGACCTACAAATGGCCTCATCCGATGTGGCCGATAGCCCTGAATCGGCCCTGCACAGTGCAGAGTTAAACGCAGTTCGGTCTTACGTGGGACAATATTTTTCTCCAGAGCGATTTGCCACGATCCTTTCCGATACCGATATGGCCGAGGCCATTCTTTCGGTACGTCATGCAAGTAAGAGCCGGATCGAAGAATTGGTACGAGATTCTTCTGGCGTCACCGTTTCTGCCGCCAACCTAATTAACCGTAAAAGCATCCTGTCCTCGGTTAACCAAAGTGGTGTTTTGTTCGATATGGAAAAGCCTTATGTACGCTTGGACATTACCGAGACCATTGAAGGGGCTTCAAGCCAGAGTCGTGTGGCCCTAACCGGAATAAAAAAAGCCCTCCAAGAGGCGGGATTTACGGTGATAGACGAAACGACGCCCAATACGGAAGCACATATTTTGGTAAGAGGCAATGTGGATGCGGCTGCCGATAGAATTGGCATGGGAATGGGATGGGGGGGATGGGCGATTGCTAACCTAACGATGCGGTGGGCGGATGGAAGTAACTATGAGTTTGGGTCTCAAATCGAGAAAAAAGACGGAAAAGGCAAGATGATGCAACGGGAGGCCGCTTTTTCGGCGTTGGAAAACCTAACCGCCACACTTGCCAGTCATATCAAACAAACCTGCATCTCGGAGTGGAATAGCCGCACCTTGAATGGCGCCATTCATCTGATTGAACTTCGTGGTAACTTAAATTACGAAGACTTCCGCAGGATGTTGGTACAACTCTCCACATTTGCGCTAAATGATCCCTTGGATAACCCACGTTTCGTAGCAGATGGAACAACGCTGGTCTATATCCGCTATCGTCCACAAGACGGGGATTTGGCCGATGTAATCCGTCGGGAAGGGTTTTACAACCTGAGCAAGAGCTATAAAACCGAAGTGCAACAAGTGTCTTTTAATCATATTGTCCTCAATGTGAAAGCGGATCTCTGATTTTTCAAAAAAGGCGTCCTACGCCGCACGGTTATTACCATGTCTCTGTTTAATTTTAAACGCTCTGTTCGTGTTTTTTTCGGATGGGGCGTTTTATGCTTCCTCCACACGGGGATGTTACAAGCCCAAGAAACAGCTGGCCAAGCCAATTTACGGGATAGTATCCAGACGGATAGCGCGTTCATAGCACCAAAGCCCGATACTATTCGGGTGGCGGTATGGCCTTTTCAATATACGGGATTGCTCCAAAAAGAAACGGACTTGGCGTATGCCAGTGGTCTCCGATTGCTTTTGGGGGCATACCTAAGTGCCTATTCCACCATCCGAACGAGCGACAGGGTAGAAATGCAGGAAGTGCTACAAATGGCACAACTTAGCCGTTTCGGCCCAGAGAGTCAGTCCATCCCCCTCGATTTTGAAGGAGCGGACTATATCATTATGGGACAATACTTTATGCGAAATCGGACGAGTTTTGCACATTTACAAGTCCGCATGTTTTCAGTAAAAAATGGCGCGATTCTTGCAGAACGACATTTAAATCTCCCTCGGCTCTCGATAGAGCGGGTTCCTGCTTTTTTGCAAGCATTTGCCCAAGACGTGGCAACTAAACTAGAACGTAGCGAAGCGACTCCGGATTTCTCCTCGCAAGTAACTTGTAAAAAAGGTGGAATTCAGTGGCTCATGCAAGCTGCCGCAGACCGTGAAGCAGCATTTGTAATGGAAGATCTGACCTTGGCCGTCGAAAAATTGGATAAAGCCATTGTCGGTTTTGAACGAAGTAAAATCCGCTTATGTGGTTCTGGCTGGTTGGATCGGGAGATTTCGGAGACGCAAAACATGCGTAATGCACTCCGCCGCATACTCGATTCCCCTATCGAAGAATCCAATGAACCGAAAAAACCATAGGGCGTATTTACGCTGGCTCGTCGCTTTCTTGTTGGTTCCGCTGCTAAGTCCAGTACGGATAATGGCACAAGGTGTAGAAACCCGCATCAATACACTCTTAGACAGTGCCGATGGTCACTTAGAACGTGGGCGTGCGCAACAAGCCTTAGACGCACTTGTCCAAGCCGCTACTTTGGCAGATTTGCCAGACCCTACAGACCTACGTGCAAGAGGCGTTTCCAAAGGGAACCCAGACCTCTTTGGTAGAATCCTCATTTCTCGTGCCCGCGCTTATGAATCCTTAGAGTCTTTTGCTGAAGCACGGAATGATTATTTGGCTTTTCTGGCACTCAATCCCTCTGGAGACCATGCCCAAGCGGCCCGCTCGCAAATCCAACACATAGATAAGCAAGCAATTCGCTATCTGACCAACATAAGCCGACAGAATGAAAATAGGCTGTCACGGTTTTATAACCGAGAAGAAAGCCGATTTACGATTGGGGTTTTACCCTTTTTGAACCAAAGCCAAAATGCCGACCTTAGTCGTGTTGGGTTTGGGATTTCGGGATTTCTTACGACGGTTTTTTCTTCTTTAGGACGGTTAACGGACGTGCCTTTCACTACTGTGGAGCGTTCGCGGCTAAATACCATTCTGACCGAAGTTAACATTGGCCGGTTTTACGGTGGTGACAGGAAAATTGCCCCGCCATCGGTGGGCAAGATTTTGGGCGCTGAATTTATTGTAACAGGCTTGGTCAGAACAGAAGGTGGCCGCCTGACGGTTCAGCCGATTCTTACACACGTTCCAAAAGACACCTCGTATGTATTGCCCGCTAGGAGTGCCGCTGAAAACAATACGGGACTTAAAACGCTTCAGGAAGAATTGACCTTTGCCGTTGCCGACCAAATTCAGCGTATCACCCGTTTTAAATATACCAATGGGCGGATGGCCTTTTCTAATGCCATTGGTACAATTGTAGCCGATGACTTACAGCGCTTCTTGATGTTCTCACAAGGCTTTGATATGGCAGAAGCCGGCACTTCCGATCCGGCGGGGCAAATCCTTTCCGACGCCAATGTGGGCATTACCGCACGCGACCGAAATGCCGTAGAACAAACACGGGTTGTGGTACTGCAATCCTACACGAATGTCACTGATATTTTAAGCCAGACAGCCGGTTTTGGAGGGTTTGCTGGCGGCGGTGGCGGGGCAATTGCGGCGGGTAACTCAAGTAAAAAAGTGATCAAAGCCATTAATTTTGGCTATGCCGCTACCCAGTTGGGTTTGCTTTCGCTGGGAGCTGCCGGAATAACCGATGGTGATGCCGGCATTGGCACGAATGTAAACGAGACAGGAGACGCCACAAATAAACCGCCCGGAACCTTAAATCCAGCCAACCAAGCCTTTATTCGGGTACAGGTGGTTGCTCCTTTGCCAAAATCCAACTAACCAAACCCTATGAAGCGCCTCTGCTGCCCCGTAACATATTCCGGAAAATGGGCTTTTGGCCTGTTCTTGGCTGTTTTTGTGTGGTGTTATTTGCCACCACAAGTTTTTGCACAAATCTCGCCGGGTACGCCTTATAGCACAGCCATTCAATTGTTCAGCCAACGTTGGACAATACGTGAAGGTGAAGAGTCTGTTCAAATCTCGCAAACCGTTTTGCCCATCGGGATCTATCTGCCCTTTAAAGATCGGTTCGAGATGCGGCTCTCTTCGTCATACCTAAACTTTCAAAACCTTGCAGAAAATGTCCAAACAACTGTAAGTGGGCTTTCGGATTTAAAAATACAAGCGGGCTATGCGCTCAATACAGAACGGCGCATGGTGGTGAATACCGCCTTTAGCTTACCTACGGGTGTGAGTAAGCTAACCGACAAACAGCAAGACGTTGTGACGGATTTTATCTCGCCGGATTTGTCCGTCCGAGAAAACCGACTGGGCGAAGGCTTTAATGCCGGTGGAACTTTCTCTTTTGTGACAGATACCTCGGAGGAGGGGTTGCTTGGTGGCGCCGTAGGATTTTTGCATAGAGGCGCTTTCCAAACTGCTTTAATTAATGCAGACAAGAGTGTGACCCTAAAGCCGGGATCGGAGACGACCGTCACCGCCGCATATAGCCACACCACGCCAAGTTCTTTTTTCCAAATTAGTCCCACCTTGACGTTCTATGGTGATGAACATATTAATGGCCTGAAAGCCCTAAGACTTGGCCCCAAGTTCCAGACCCAAGTTTTGGCGACCAAAATGTTTAACAAGCGAAAGGGTTTATTAACAACCGCGCTTCAAGGTGTGGTTCGTGGGGAGACTATGACTTTCGAGGAAAGTGCCGAGGTTTTCCATATTAAAAATCCCAATAGCTTAACCATTCTTGCTTCGTTAGACTATAACCTGATGGCCAAACTACGTTTAACCCTGACGGGGGTAGGGCGTTTTATACGCACCTCAACATCGGAAGAAGAAATGGTGGTAACAGGTTCAGGAACCAGCAATGTGTTTGAAGAAGGCGCAACCTTGAGCTATGCTGTGAGCAAATCGGCTACACTGAGTTTAGGACAACGGTATATCACTGGGCGTGGAACTAATGCGAAATCCGAAATCCGAACCATTAACGGTTTTGAGACCTTTCTAAGAACTTCCATAAGGTTCTGAAAAAGGCACGGGAGACCTTAAAGAATAAAGACATGAAGTATTTCTTTTTAAGTGCTTGGTTTGCTGTGGCGTTGATGGCCTCTGGTTGCGACATGCAAAATATGGGCGGGCGGAGTGTAACGGTACGCCCCAAGTTGCAAATTGATTTTGTGGAGCCAAGAATGTTGGATGGTTCTCCTTGGCAGCATGATGCCCTTTCAAAAACACAGGCCATCTGGACTGTTAAGCTAACCGTAATCTCGAAGGGCGGTCGGGATTATAGCCCACAACAAGCCATTACAGCCGACAATACCACACAGAACGAGGTTTTTTTCGATCTGCAATTGCCTTTAGACTCCACCTTTACCTTTCGTGTGGAATATAGCCAAAATGGGCAGTTACGTGCTCGTGGCCAGACCCTTCAGCGCATTACCCGCGATAACTTTATTGTATATATGAGGGCTGCTTTTCTGCCCGAAAACAGCACAACGCCCGTAGTCGGTTTTGGGCCTTCAATTGTTTCTGTGAAAGCGAACAATGGTGAACTGAAAATGGCCTTGATGATTGATGGTACAACCGAGGTCATCAAAGCCGTAGCCGGCAAATTGAACATCACCGGCATAGACCCTACACGTATTCGCTTTAAAAATGCCCTGACCATCCGGCAAAATTATGGTGTAGATCTCGCATGGGCATATCCCACCGGAAGGCGTGCACCTTTTGTATTGGATACCTTATTTGTCCCGCTGAATACACCCGCTGATGTGGAAATGAAATTCCAACAGGGATCATTACAGTTGTTGACCGACCCCAATACGGTACGCTCTTACGCAGTTACCGATGCACGGGTAATCATTAAATAGCCTTTTTCACGCCTGAACCCTACGACCGTGAATCGTAATAAACGAATAAAAAATTTCCTTTTGTTGGGCATCCAGTTGTGCTTAGGCCATGTGGGTATCTTATGGGCACAACCCAAAGCACCTATTAACGTTGTGGCAACTCCGCTACGAGAAACACAAATTCAGCTAAACTGGCGGACAGAAAGCCTGAATGTCGCCAACGTTCTAATTGAGCGCCAGCAAAACTTTGGGAACTGGGAAATACTTACCGTAAGACCAACACTGAACGAGATAAGTTATTTAGATACAGGTCTAAGCAATGGAGCCTACTATTGTTACCGCATGTATGCAGAAGGGACGGGTGGGCGCTCTATTGCGTCTGATATGGCCTGTGCATTGACCGGTAAACAAATAGAAGGAACCCCCATTTTAGCACAAATTGCCCTGGCTGATCCTGTAACCATTGCCGTTGGATGGGCGGTAAACCAAGCCGAAAACTACCGCTTTAGGGTTCAGAGACGAACGCCTACGGGGGGATGGCAAACGATTGCGGAAGAATTAGAAAAGACGGTTTGGAGCAATACCGACTTGGACGAACTTTCCACGTTTTGTTATCGGGTTCAAGGATATAAAACTGGTTTTGCCTCCGAATACAGTGCCGAGGCATGTCAGACAACCTATGTCCTGACCCCACTTCCAGTCAAAGACTTGATTTTGTCTAACGATGCCACAAACCCTGATCATGCCCTACGTGCCTCATGGAAACAAGGCGATCTATTCCGCAATGTGGTTTTTGAAGTTCAGAGCCGTCGCGCTGGCGAGTCTTGGGGCGGCACGCAAACGGTTGTAACGCCTACTTTCGAGTTGAACAATCTGCCAAATTTAACGCAATACGAACTGCGGGTGCGGGCAAGGCGGACGATCAGCAACATCACCTTATTTTCGGAGTGGGTCACATCCGGCTCTGTCAATACTTGGCTCGCCATTTGGCCCGGAGATACGGATGGCGATGGACAAGTAGGCCCAGCCGATATTACGCGCCTAACCAACAGTTCGGTATATGGCAAGCGCTCTTCGTTCTCTGGAACACCCATTTCAACGACCCTCAACTGGGAAAAACTGAGTATTAATCCGGGCAATGCAGACGTGAATGTACTTCGGGCGGATGCCAACCGAGATGGACTGGTGGATGTCTATGATCTCTTTCCGATTGTGGCCAACTATGGGCGGCGGGTATCCGGTAGCCCGTACATGAACACAATAGCCCGCATCACCGAGAAACAACAAGCGGACTTGATCCGACAAATGGAGGCACAGCTTCGTCAAGATCCCATTGCCGGGGTCATTGCAGATGATCTAAAGACGTTATTGCGCACTTGGGAAGAAGTACAAAACGACCAAACCGCTACCACCCCAAAACAGACGGGGCTTTTGCCTAATTTCCCCAACCCCTTTAGTGGATATACCAACTTGAGCTGGCAACTGGCGGAGGCCTCGGCGGTCAAGATTTTGGTTGTAGATATTTTGGGACGGGAACAGGTCTTGGTAAATAGCGAGTCCATGTCCGAAGGGGTGCATCATATAACGTGGCAACCACAAAACCTTGCCGCCGGAACCTATTTTCTGGTTTTTGAGGTCAATGGTTTGCGTACTACCCGAACCATACAAAAGGTTCGTTGACGCTATTGCGTTGAGGTCATTGTTTCGATTTTAAGCCGCCTTGTAGGTACTTGGTGGCTTTTCTTTGCCCTATTCGCAAAATTGGCATGTTTGATCAACAAAGTTCCATCCTTAACTTATACAGATTGTTCAACATCCACGAAAATCGAACGATTTTATGCTGTATCGTTTTCTTGCCTTGTTTTTAGTGATCGGATTGGTTTCCGGTTGTAAACAAGAAAAATATCCAAAGGCTGATCAAGATGAATCTGACCAGTATTTTAGACAAATGGGCGACTTTGCCGGAAGCCATATTTTGGTTGCTTACAAAGGAGCCGAAAGGGCGACCGTTACCCGTTCTAAAGATGAGGCGCGCAAGATCGCAGCGGCCATTTTGAATGCAGTAAAAGCAGAACCTGAAAAATTTGAAGCCTTTGCCCAAAAAAACTCGGATGATAAAAGCGCAGCTGCTCGAAAAGGTGACTTAGGCGCATGGCCCGTAGGCGCAATGGTTCCAGACTTTGAACTTGCCGTTCGCCAAACTGAAGTCGGTAAAATTCATCCCAAAGTGGTCGAAACGCCGTTTGGGTTCCACATCGTCCGTCGTAACTCGCTCCGGACAAAATTTGTAGGCGGTACGGCTATTTTGCTGGGATACAAAACGCCGGAAACGCCACAGTTTTCTCGCTCAAAACAAGAGGCTGAAGCAAAAGCGGAAGAAATTAAAAAGCAGCTAAACGCTGGAAACTTCGATGCACTGGCCGCAAAATACAATGACCTCGAGAAAAAAGCCACCTATTGGAAGCCTTTTACCCGTTATGACCAGAACAACAGCGAAGAAATCATGCCGCTTTTTGAGTCCCTTAAATACGGTGAAGTAGGCGGGCCTTTAGACCTAAAAGGCGTTATTGGCTTCTTTAAACGCGATAAAATGAACCTCGTGACCGCTGCACACCTGCTGATTTCATGGAAAGGCGCAACGCCTGTTCCCGCAACAGGCCCCAATCCGACGATCAAAACCGTTAGCCGCTCAAAAGAGGAAGCACGGACATTGGCCAACCAACTCGCAATACAGTTGCGCCAAAACCCAAATCAGTTCGAATCGCTCGTGGCCAACAATAGTGATGACATCATTACGATGAAAACGGGCGGGCAATTAGGGACATGGTTCTTGGGTGGTGGACTTCCCGCTTTTGATAGCGTGATCCCTAAAGTACCTGAAGGCCAAGTTTATGCTACCCCCATCGAGACCGAATATGGCTTTCATATTCTGCGCCGGATGAAGGTTCCGCCTCTTTCCTATAAAGATTAAAGGTCTTTTTACTTCCTTTTTTATTCGTACGCTCATTGGTTTTAGCCCAAAGGGAGTACGATTTTTTTTGTGCTTAATTAAGAACACATTAGACACGCATGGTTTTTTTAAAAAGCAGAAGCGGAAGGCAACGGTTTTGCTTAACTTATATCTCTTGAAAGCCTTTACACCCACCAATTTGTGTCTCTAAACCAACGTCAGAAATGGGAAAAGCTATAGTATCCTTCAAATCTGTTCCGGAAATGTTCATCCGGCTGGCTGAGCATTATGCCAACTCTCCGCAACCTGCCTTAAGCTATAAGAACAAGCAGAAGAAAACTTGGGAAGATATAAGCTGGCCGGAATTTCGTGCAAATATCGAAGCTGTTGCTGCCTATTTGTACCATCAAGGGGTTCGGAAAGGTGACCGTGTCGCGATTCTTTCGGAAAACCGTCCGGAATGGACTACGACCGACATTGCCACGCAAATGCTGGGTGGGATCAATGTTTCGCTCTATACTACCTTACCCGCCTCGGAGGTTGCGTACATCCTTAGAGACTCCGGAAGCAAGGTGTTTTTGGTCTCAACAGGCATTCAGCTCCGAAAAGCAGAAGATGTATTTGAAGACTGTCCTGATCTGAAAGCGGTTATTTCGATGGCTACGCCCAAAAAAAACGTGGACTATGTAACGACATGGGCAACGATGCTTGAAGAAGGGAAGACCCTCTGGCCACAATATGCGACCAAGATCATGGCTGAAATGGATGCTTTAACCTCGGACGATTTATCGGCACTGATCTATACCTCTGGAACCACCGGAAATCCCAAAGGGGTTATGCTCTCGCACGGCAATTTCTGCTCACAAGTAGAAGCTTGCTTGCCGAGAATCGAAATTCTTGAGGGTGACCTTCACCTTTCTTTCTTGCCGCTCTCCCATTCATTTGAACAAACTGCCGGGTATCACGCACTTTTGGCCGCTGGTGGGCGTATTGCCTATGCGGAAAGTGTGGAGGCCGTGATCAACAACCTCTCGGAAGTTCATCCAACCGTCTTGATTTCGGTGCCGCGTGTATTTGAACGTGCCTACAACGTCATCATGAAAAATGTTGAGGAAGGCTCCGCTGCCAAAAAGAAAATTTTTGCGTGGGCATTGGCGGCAGGACAAAAGGTGGCCGATGCACGCGGTGCTGGAAAAAAGCCCAATCCGGTTCTAACAGCACAATATTCCTTGGCCACCAAATTGGTCTTTTCCAAAATCCATCAACGGTTTGGGGGGCGAGTTCGGTTTGCGATTTCGGGCGGGGCGGCACTTCCGGCACCAATCGGTAATTTTTTCAATGCTGCCGGAATCCCCGTAATCGAGGGATATGGCCTTACCGAAACCGCACCAGTACTGAGTATAAATCCCATGAATAGCCCACGTTACGGGACGGTGGGACATGTGATTCCGGAGGTGACCGTAGCCATTCAGCGGCTCTCGGACAACCAGATCATCGGGCAACTCTCGGGCGAGGACTACCCAAGTAACCTCACTACCGAGGAAGGAGAAATCATCTGTAAAGGCCCAAACATCATGAAAGGCTACTGGAACAATGACAAAGCTACGGCTGAAGTGATAGACGCCGACGGCTGGTTCCATACTGGAGATGTGGGCAAGTTCGAGGATGGATATTTGCGCATTACCGACCGTATCAAGCATATGTTGGTCTCTAAAGGCGGTAAAAACATTTATCTCGGCCCTATCGAAGACCGCTTTAAGACCCATCAATTGGTGGATCAGATCATCGTAATTGGGGAAGCACGCGAATTTCTGACGGCTTTGGTCGTGCCGAATCTGGAAAATTTATCCGCATGGGCCAAAGCAAATGGCGTGGCCGTAGAACGTCCTTCCGACCTATTTACACAAAAAGCGGTACTTGATGAGTTTGCCAAAGCCTTCCGAGAATACGCTAAAAAAGCGGCTTCCCACGAGAAAATCCGTGATTTCCGTTTGGTGGAAGAGCCTTTTAGTGTGGATAATGGCATGATGACCCCCACCCTAAAACTGAAACGTAAAATCATTGAACAACGCTTTTCGGAACTTATAGAAGGCATGTACAAGGATGTCTAAAACACAAAGCCTCCTGCACTTCGCGAGAGGCTTTTTAATTGGCCTACTGGGTGGAGAGGTCTTCACAAGAGTTTAAAAGCAATCATTCACGTTGATCTATGGACTATAGTGTATTGGAAGGCGGCCTTCGCCGAATGTTGGATCGCCTTCAGGCAGAAGGAACGGCGACCAAAAATCCCGAAGCAGATACCTTCTTGCGTGAAAATGATAACGCAAAACTGTTGGGCATGTTGTACGATCAGCGTATTTTGGCGGAAGTCGCCTTCATAGGCCCGCTAAAACTCCGTCAAAGGCTCGGCCATTTAGAGATGCGCCGGATTGCCCAAATGGAACCAATTGCGTTCTATACGGCTTTCTCGGCTCAGCCAGCAGTACACCGTTTTTTAAAAAAAATGGCCGAGACCACGCAGAAAATTGCACGAATCGTTGTAGCAGAATACGAGAATGATGCCGCAAATATCTGGCGTAACGCACCAAATTGGGAAGTTGTTACCAAGCGTCTAATAAAGTTGCCCGGTTTTGGTGCGGAGAAGTGCATGAAATTCCGATATGTACTACATTATTTTGGTGAAACAACCTTTTAGAAGCCGTAAGTTAAGCCGTTCACCATACTTCTACGCCAGAATCATTTAGTGCTATACGTCATCTTGCGGTTTACATGGATAAACATTCGGATACTCCCCATCCGTCCTTGAGGCGGGCGTTTCGATTTGGGCTATTCCAAACGGGTGCAGCGCTTACCGATTTGCTTACTTCAGGAATTTGGAATAGGATTCTTATTTCAGACCTGAAAATGATGGCTTGGCCTGTGGCATTGCTCTCCGCGCTGAAGTACTTGTTGGTGCCGCTTACACTTTGGATTGGCCATTGGTCGGATACCAAACCGCTTTTCCGGCGTTATCGGCTACCCTATATCTTTATCGGACGGCTATTGGTTTTAATCGGTCTCTGCTTTCTTCCTCTTTCGGTTTCGATGCTGGCAAAAGGTGATCAATGGGGTTGGGGGGTTGCGCTTTTTGCCATGTTACTTTCTGGCATCGGGAGTACTGCCTCCGGTGCGCCTTTTTTGGCATTGGTCAAAGACAACTTCTCCTACCAAAAACGCGGACTTGCCATCAGTATTGTCGAGACGTTTTTAATTGCCAGTTTTGCCCTCGCGCCGCCCATCCTGGGTGGTTTTATGCCCCATTACAGTCCTGATCTATTCGCCAAACTGACCTATGGTGTATTGGTGGTTGCTGGTTTGTTGTGGCTGGTGTCATTGTGGGGCGCCGAGCCGCCTATGTCGCAGCCAGTAAAAGCAAAACCGGAACCCTATACGCCCGTTTTGCAGGTTGTCAAACACATTTGGGCCGAGCCGCAGAGCCGAAATTACGCCTATTTTGTTGCGGCTTCTGCCTTTTTCGCCTTCATGCAAGATGCTATGCTGGAGCCATTTGGGGGCGATGTGTTTGCACTTGGAGTCGGGGAGACCACCCGTTTTAATGCTTGGTGGGGAACTGGAGTCTTAATTTCCATGATGACTACCACTTTTCTTACCCGAAAATGGCCGCCACACTTCCACCAAATGACCACCGGAATTGGGCTTGCCGTCACTGCTGTTATGATGGGAACATTAGGGCTGGTCGCCCTCATGAAACTTCAAATTCTGCTTTACCCCACATTGTTTTTGTTAGGAGTCGGTTTTGGGTTATACGGCATTGGTGGCTACAGCCTGTTGATTTTGGTTAATACAGATGAACATACTGGTGCGTATTTAGCCCTTTGGACGGTGGTTCAGCTGTTGGCTCGCGGGGCTGGCATTTTTGCTGGGGGCGTGATTCGGGACGTCGGGTTTGCACTTTCGGGGACGTATGCAGTGGCCTATGCGCTGTTGTTTTGTATCGAGGCTTTTGGCCTGTTCTTGGCGCTATATTTGCTTAAACGGGTGCGTTTATCGGTTTTTGTTAAAGATGGATCAAACACAAACACGAATGTTGTTCGGTAAAGCACTTGGGTAATCCACTTTTTTATACTTTTAAAACTGTTTGCTTGGCGTTTTGTGCGTTTTTTGCCTATACAAATTTCCAAAGGCTTTGAGTAGAAAAATCCTTAGCTTTCGGGTGTAGCCTATATGCCTTCTAAACCTATCTCCTTTAAGCCATGAACCGACGACAGTTTCTTCTCAAAAGCGCAGCAACGGCTTGTATTACACCATTCGTGCAATGGCAACCCCGGATTATTCCCCAGCGAAAGGAAGTGGTTGTTTTGGGAGCCGGCTTGTCGGGTTTATACACCGCCGTACTGTTACAAGATGCGGGTTATTCGGTTAGCGTTCTCGAAGGCAGGGATCGTGTGGGCGGCAAGGTTTTTACCCTAAATCACCTCGTTGGTAAACCCGAAGGCGGTGGTTGGACGGTTGGGGATCACTATCAGCGGTTTCGGAAATTGGTAGATCGCTTTCACCTAAATCTTTTAGAACTTCCTATGGTGGCTGGGCCTTCCGGCACAATGTTTTATGTAAATGGTCAGCGGGTTGCACTAAAGGATTGGTCTATGGCAAAGCCTAACCAACTTTCGGATGCCGAACGCCAAACACCCCCACCCGCTCTTTTGGGCAAGTTCATCCGTTCTGTGAATCCCTTAAAAGGTGGCCGCGAATGGTTCGAAAAGCCACATCCCGATCTCGATATCTCCATAGACGCCTTTTTACGTAAACAAAAAGCCTCTAAGGAAGCACGGCGTTTGATGAACATTGCACCCAATACCAATGACTTGAAGAACACCTCGTTGCTGTGGGCCATGCGCGACGACGAACGCCGAAAGCGATACGCCAGTGATACCTTTTATCGTATTGAGGGTGGGAACGGACGTTTGGTTGATGCAATGGCGGCGGCACTACGCCAACCAGTACAACGAAGCAAAAAGGTCATAGGAATAGACCAAACAGATACTCAAGTTTCGATCAGGTGTACAGATGGTACTACAACCTCAGCCGATTATGTGGTCTCCACCCTGCCTTTTTCGGTGATGCGGGGCATAGAAATCAACCCCAAGCCTCCCGCTTTACAAGCAGAAGCCATACGTCGCCTACCCTATACAGCTATTTCACAGGTGTATATACAAGTAGAGCAACCGTTTTGGGCAGATGACGACTTCCCTGTCTCTATGTGGACGGATACAGCAATAGAACGTGTTCTCCCTATCACCAACGAAAAAGGTCAGATAAGTATGATTGTAGTGTGGATGGATGGGGAAAACGCGCTTAACTTTGACAAACTACCACCGGAAAAACAAGAAAAGCAGGTCATAGAAACACTTCGAACAATCCGGCCAACCACCACGGATGCCTTACAAGTGGTACAGACGCAGCATTGGGCAAAACATCCGTTTGCACTTGGCGCATATGCCCATTTTGCACCAAAACAAATTACAAGGTTTGCACGACAAATGGCACTGCCCCATGGTGCGCTCTTTTTTGCAGGTGAACACACCGCAGTAGAAAGTCCGGGAATGGAAGGGGCGTTGGAGTCCGCAGAACGGGTGGTGCAAGAATTAATGCAGGCATCGTAACGACTTAATCGCAAAGTGTGAATAAACTTAAACATGAAGAATGTCAAGCCTTTGCCACCAAACATAAACCTTATATAAGGTATTCGTATCTTTAGGTTTACATCAGTCCATCACCACCTATTGATGTAAATCATATGCCTACAAAATTACACGTTCCTGAGCCAGAGAAAACGGGCGATTTCCCTTATCGTACCTTATTAATAGACCCTGCTGCGCATAAACCCAAACCCAATGTTGTTGTGACGCGGAAGCCTTACCCTACCTCGGCGCCAAACCTAAAAACCCATCTTAAGTATATCGCTTTGATGGTCTTAGGTGGTGTCACGTTGTGCATGATCATCTTGCCGGGAATTGTGGTCAAAATTTTTGCCTCACTCGGGGTTGTCTTTGCCGGAATGGCCATCGGCTTGGTATCGGTGGTCACTTCTCAAATGTACCAAATGCGGCAAAGTTATGATGCTTACGAGCCTACACAGATCGAAGAGAAAACACTCGCAATGTTGGCTGGCCTCAGATAGCCTTATTTTTTGGCCAATCCACATGGATTTGGGTTTGGATTCAATTATAGATCGCCCTATTTTGGTGTTCTTATAATTCTCTTTTTCCTAAATCCATGCGTTATCAAGCAGCCTCCGGCTTTTATTTAAACCGAAAAGCATACTTCATGCGCCTTCTCCGCATGGGAGGTGTTTTTTTTGTCCTGCTCATTGCTGTTACTGCGCTTGCGCCTCATGTCTTTGTGTCTTTGTTGATGTTTATTACATCTGGTGTATTGTTTTTTGCGCTGGCGATTGTTTTTCGTAACCGCGATACAGCACACTTAGAAGTCTTCCGAAACCCAGACGGCGAGTGCGAATTCAACTTAAAGGCATTGGATTTTATGGTGAACAACCCCAGTGTGGTTTATTTTGGTATTTATGACACGCCAGAAGGTAAAAGATCTTTGCGGCTTGGAATTCCATCTGGAACCCGAATAGCCATTTTGGAAGAAGACGTTTTACCGGAAACGAATTTACCGGATGTCCCCAAATTTGAACTTCCTCCGACGGTGACGGGGAAGCCTGTGGTCTTCCAAAGCCGAGGAGTTTACCCTGCCGATCTACGTGAAGCAGCCTCTGTTTTGGGATTTTTTTGATTACTTTATGCCGGTTATTACCATTACGGGAGCAAGTCAAGGATTGGGCGAAGCCATTGCCTATGAGTTTGCACAAGAACCCGCTTCAAAACTTGCACTATTGGCAAGGAATGAGGCAAACCTCAAGAGGGTTGCGGATGTTTGTCGGGATATGGGAGCAGAAGCCCGAGTAGTGGCTTGTGATGTACGATCGGAGGTGGAAGTCCAACGAGCGGCCTCTCTTGTGGAAAACTGCTGGGGCACTTCCGATGTCGTGGTCAATAATGCTGGTCTGTTTATGCCGGGACCGCTCTTAGAAACCAACTCGTCAGATTTTGAGCAACAAATATTGGTGAACTTAACCAGTGCTTTTTGGGTTACCAAAGCCTTTCTTCCGGCCATGATTGCCGCAAAAAGTGGCCATCTCTTTTTTATGGCCTCCATTGCCTCGCTAAAAGCATATCCGGGCGGCGGTGCTTATACGGCGGCAAAGCATGGTCTCTTGGGCTTGGCACGCTCTTTTCGTGAAGAGACCAAACCGTTCGGCATCCGCGTTACAACACTCATGCCCGGCGCTACATTCACCCCAAGTTGGGAAGGGGTGGGTCTGCCCGAAGAACGGTTTATGCGCCCTCAAGACCTCGCCAAAACCATACGAGAAATCTGGCACTTGTCCGAGCGGTCAGTTGTAGAGGAAATCGTTCTCCGTCCACAATTAGGCGATCTTTAAACCTTTCTTCCGCAAAAACCTTTGAAATAGACTATATATATCTTAATGGCAATCCTTGTTTGCGATCCTGTCACTTTTTTATCCTGAAAACGCTTGCAATTTTGGGATCAGGTCTTAACTTTGCACATTCCCCTTCCCCATTGTTCAACCAAATAAGGGTATTGGTAAGAAGATGTCGTTTGTTCTCGGAAGTCCAGATAAGCCCTACCGCATAGCGATTGTCGGGGCTGGGCCGGCTGGTTTTTATACTGCAATCGAATTGCTAAAACATACTGCTCATCATCTTTTTGTAGATATGTTTGAGCGCCTTCCTGCACCTTTTGGCTTGGTACGACATGGTGTAGCGCCAGACCATCTCTCCATCAAAAACGTTACAAGCAAATATGCGGCGATCTTTAAGTCCGACCGTGTTCGCCTCTTCGGAAACGTCCAATATGGGAAAGACTTGTTTCATGAAGACCTCAGACACCTTTACGACGCGATTGTTTATACGGTTGGTGCACAAGCAGACCGACAAATGGGCGTAAAGGGAGAGTTTTTGCCCGGGAGCATTTCTGCCACCGAGTTTGTGGCATGGTATAACGGCCATCCAGATTTTGTATCCCTAAACCCAAACTTATCTGCACGCGCCGTAGCCGTGATTGGTATGGGTAATGTAGCTTTGGATGTAGCCCGAATCTTGGCAAAGTCGGGCGATGAATTGCACCCAAGTGATATGGCGCAACATGCTTTAGATGCCTTGCGGAAAAGCAATGTAGAGGATATTTATATTGTTGGGCGGCGTGGTCCTGTTCAGGCAAAATGGACTTTACCAGAGCTTAAGGAGATGGGGCATCTTGAAGTCGCAGACCTTTTGGTACAAAAAGAGGCTATGAATTTAGACCCTTTCAGCGAGGTGGAACGACTGAACGACAAAAGTGCTGCTAAAAATTTTGCACAAATGCAATTTTATGCCGAAAGGCCGCTTGCCGACAAGCCACGACGGGTACATTTCCGCTTTTGGGCATCTCCGGTTGAAATCTGCGAAACCAATGGACGTGTCTCGTGCCTGCGGGTAGAGCACACCCATTTGGACAATGCTGGAAAGCTACACGGAACGGGCAACTTCGAGACGATACCCGTAGAAATGGTGCTAAGATCCGTCGGATACAAAGGCGTTGCTTTGCCGGGGCTTCCGTTTGACGAGGTGAATGGGGTTGTTCCGAACAAAAAAGGAAAAATTCTTGATCCGGCTTCGGGTGGCTTGGTGCTGCACGAGTATGTGGCGGGCTGGATTAAGCGTGGCGCAACGGGCGTTATCGGAACCAATAAGATGTGTGGTGTCGAAACCGCTCATTCCGTTCTGGAGGACTTGCACCACACTGCACCAAGAGCGTTTCATCAAGAAGATGTAGCTGATTTGCTCCATCGCCGTAAGGTCAAATTCATCACATTCAATGATTGGCAGGTCTTGGATGAACACGAGAAAGAACAAGGTTCTGTTACAGGGCGTCCTCGTATTAAGGTTGTTGAAGCCGATAAGGCTTTGGAGATTATGATGAAAAAAACAGAAAGTGGGTAAAAAAGATGTTTTAAAGAAGAGGATTCTATGGGTATAGATGGACTATCAAGTTCATAAATCCATCAATCCCTTAAAACAGTCTCGTTTTGCTGTTGAGCTATATCTCACGTACCAAAGACCCCATAAAATGTTTAAGGGCATTGTACCCTTGCTGTCCGATACAATTACCCTTAAGCCTTTTGTGTAGCCTGATTTTAAGCGATCAAAGCGCCTCCACGATCGCAACACCTGACGCAACAATCGCATCCGCCAATTCTGGTGAAGCAGCCTCGGAGTACACCCGCAATACCGGCTCTGTACCAGATCCGCGATACATTAACCAACCGTCCTCGGTGAAAACCTTCACCCCGTCCAGATCGGCAATGGCTGTAACAGGTTTTCCATTTACTGAGGTCACAGCGCCCGACGCCAAGTACGCCAATGCAGCATCTTTTTTATGGGTGTGTAGATCGTTCCGGCTGTGATAATGTGGGCCAAATTGCGCAAAAAGTTCTGCCACCAGTTCCGAAAGTTTTTTGTTGCGTTTTACCATCATTTCCGCCACCAGAAGTCCAATAAATACGCCGTCCCGTTCTGGAATATGTCCTTTGACGGCCATTCCCCCTGACTCTTCGCCACCCACCAATACATCGCCAGATACGATCATCTCTCCGATGTATTTAAAACCAATTTTTGTGGTATGTACCTTTAGGCCATATGCCGCACCAATTTTGTCTAACATGGTGGTCGTAGAAAATGTTTTAACGATGTCTCCACGCAAACCACGTTCTTCATAAAGGTATTTGGCAAGCAGGCATAGGATTTTATGAGAGTCCACAAACTGGCCTTGTTCGTCATAAAGACCAATTCGGTCTGCATCCCCGTCCGTAGCAAGACCCAAGTTTGCAGCTTCCTTTAAGATTGTTGCTGAAAGTCCCGCGAGATTTTTCTCAATGGGTTCGGGTGCTTGACCCATAAAGCCCGGATTGTCGTCGTGGCGGAGTTCTGTAACACCACCACCCAAAAGAGCAGAAACCGTCCCACGTCCAGCGCCATACATGGCATCATATACGATTTTGAGTCCCGAACCCTGAATAGCGGCAATATCCAATACATTCCGAACATGGTCTAAATACGCAGACTGTAAATCTGATTCATTGATAAGACCTTCTGCGGTTAGTTCGGTTATTGGGCGCAAGGTCAAAGCAGAAAGTTGGTCAAGCTCGGCCTCTACGGCTTCAATCTGAGCAGGTGTGGCTGGACCACCAAAATCCGCCTTCAGCTTGTAGCCACTGTATTCTGGTGGGTTATGACTGGCCGTAATCACGACTCCTAAGTTGTAGCTGTTTTTAAGCACAGCCAGACTTACCGCTGGTGTAGAAGTAAAACCGCTGCCCACCAAAACCTCGCATCCCATCGAGGCCAAAACTTGTGCTACATGTTGTTGAAAGCGGCGGCCATGAAAACGGCAGTCGTGGCCAATAACCACTGTTGGACGGTTGCCATATGTTTTTAGCAGCCATTGCCCTGTGGCTTGTGCTACCTTGGCCACATTGTCGAAGGTGAAATCGGCCGCGATAATGGCACGCCAGCCGTCGGTTCCAAATTTAATGTCTGACATGGACTAAAAAGGTGAGGTTGTGAATGGATCGAAGTAGAATCATTTAAGATACGGATCATCACGCTTACTATCCTCAAGGAAGCGCAGGGTGTCCAAAAAATTAATGTTCACCAAGATTTAAGGATAGGGGTTGTGTAAAAAGTTGTTCTAAAGAAAAAATAAGCGATAACACTTTTTACCCCACCGGCATCTCAATAGAAAGCATTGTTTTGAACAACTTCGGGGCGAAGTCGTGGTAGAAAGTTTGGTTTTAAAGAGCAAGTAACGTCCGGTAGGTCATTATGATTTAACCGCAAAGACAACTCTTCAAGTATATTTTCGATCATTTAAACCCACAACTTGCGTTGTTACGATTCCGAATCCTTGCCCAAGCCCGTGCTAAGTGCCGACAAAATCTTGCCAAAAAGCTACGACCTTTTGTCTTAGATCTGCAGGATCGCCTGTATTTTTGATCACATAATCGGCACGTTGGCGCATTTCTTCATCTGTAAGTTGGTTTCGGATTCTCGCCTGTACTTGTGCTATTGTACTCCCATCCCGCAATACCACCCGTTTAATGCGGTCTTCTAAAGGGGCATCTACCACCAGAACAGCATCTACAACCTCTTGGCCATTGGTCTCAAAAATCAAAGCGGCTTCATAGACCAAGAGTGGGTATCCGGCTGTGGCGGCTTCTTCCTTCTTCCTCAGCAAAGCTGTCCTTACACGCGGATGGACAATATTGTTCAATGCCGACATTTTGGCGTTATCGGAAAAGACTTGCTGCGCCAAAAAGGCACGGTTTAGGCTCCCGTCTTGGAAATAGCTATCCGAGCCAAATACTTGGAGAATCTCTGAGCGAGCTGTTGGATCTTCTACTTGGATGCGCTTGGCCTCGACGTCTGCATAAAACACCGATGCACCCAAACTTTCTAATAGTTTGCATACGGTGGTTTTCCCAGAACCAATTCCGCCCGTTACGCCTAAAGTCTTCATGTGTTACGCCGGATGTTGGTGGTCAGTTGTTGTTTTCTTTCTTGGGAAACCAAGGAATGAAGGCTGAAGTTCGTCTGATGTATCCTTCGTAGGCCAATTTTCTTCCGGCCAGTCCTCGCTCCAGCATGGCAACACCAGATACGCGAAGCAAAAGATAGGTCATCAGCAAGGGCGAATAAAGTGTCCACCATGCCCCAACCGAAACGGCAAAACATGCCAACCCCCACCAAAGTACTGCCTCGCCGAAATAGTTGGGATGGCGTGAGTAGCGCCATAAACCACGATCCATGACTTGGCCGCTGTTTTCTGGTTTACGCTTCCAGTTTAACAGTTGTCTATCTGCCGTCCATTCAAACAAAAAACCTATGCCACACAGTGTCGCCCCTATTGTATCCCAAAGCGTCCAATCATCTGGAATTGGGGCAACCAAAACGACCATCATCATTGGAAAGAGCGCCAGCATAATGACGCCCTGCAACATAAATACCTTCAGATAGCTTTTCCACCACCAACTTTGGGGATCTGCTGCACGCCATTGGGCATACCGCCAATCTTCGGACTTCCCTAAGCCCCTAAAAAAGATATGTGTTGCCAACCGGAGTGCCCATGCCACCACTATTCCCATAAACACAAACTGGCGGGGAACCCCCACCGATTCCCAGAAAAAAGTGTAGGCGCTGAGCATCAAAAAACCCAGCCCCCAAAAAACATCTACCACTCCAGAATTTCGGCGAAAAAGGCTTAAAAGCCAAATAACCGTCATTAGCCCCCAAACCATTCCCACATTGTCCATCCAGAGTTCCGGTATTGTTTTCATCTTCGTTCAATCTTTTTTGAAAGCCAGTGTAACTATTAAGACTTTAGTGCCGTAGTTTCGCTTATTCGTAATTCCGGCGTTGTTAAGTTACATCATTCCGGATATTAACCCTAAAATCTTGTTTCAACCCATGAAAAAAATATTCACGTTTTTCCTTTTAGCCTTAGTTTTTGCATCATCGGGCGTATTTGCACAGGAGATTACCGATGCGAAATCTTTGTTACAGGCCGCTTATGAAAAAAGTGGTGGAGCCAATTGGGATGCGGTTAAAACCCTTATCCGTAAAGGAACCCTCACGATTATGGGAACGGAAATTGGCGATTTGGATGGAACCATTAGCCAATCCCACCGCTTTCCAACCCATGCTGTTGTAAACCAAGAAATTGGTACGCCAATGGGCATGATGAGCATTAAGAATGTGGTAACACCAGAAAAAGCATGGATGGATCACAGCATGTCTGGACGCCAAGAAATTCCAAGAGAGGAAGCCAATGTTGAAAAAAGCCCAAGTGCAGAAAAAGGGCTTTTGACAGACTCTACTACAACTTATACGTTTGCAGAAGACACGTTTGAGCAAAAGCCGGTATATGTGCTCACCTATACAAAAAAAGATGATAAATATACACGCTACTACGAGAAAGGGAGCCTGATTTGTCTTGCTTCAAAATCTGAATCCGATAATGGAACCTCAACGCAGTACTATGTAGGCCGGATAGATAAAGATGGTTTGTCTTTTGTGAATGAAATTAAAATCGTTCAAAACATGGGTGGTAATGAACTAACGATCAAGGTCAAGTATGACGAGATCACGATTAACCCAGTTATTGATGATGCCGAGTTTGCAGACAATTAATGGTATTGATTGGTTGCACTGAAATATAAGCATCTCGCGCCACAAGAAAGCCTCGCTCCAAATGGAAAGAGGCTTTCTTTATTGGTATCGGTACAAACGGATTACCCAACAACCAAGTTCACAATTTTACCCGGAACATAAATTTCTTTACGTATAGTTTTGCCCTCGGTATGTATTTGGATATTCGGTTGTGCTTTGGCAAGTGCGAGCACGTTATCCTTGGTTGCATCCACTGGAATGGTGATGGTCGCCCTAAGTTTTCCATTTATCTGCACCGCAATTTCTATGGTATTTTCTAGCAAATAGGCTTCGTCGTAGGTTGGCCAAGACTCATGTGCAAGGGTGCTTACGTGGCCCATTCGCTGCCACAACTCTTCGGCCAAGTGGGGCGCATATGGGCTAAGGATCAATGTAAACGGTTCCATTACTTTTCGGGGACGGTTTTCCCATTGTAAGGCCGCATTCACAAATTCCATCATGGCGGCAATGGCTGTATTGTAACGCATTCCCTCTATATCTTCTCCCACTTTTTTGATGAGACGATGTATTTCCTTCGATTGTGCGGGAGTGGGTTCATCGTCCGTCACGATTACGCTGTCGGTCTTTTCGTCCACTAACATCCGCCAAGCACGGTTTAGGAAGCGATGAACGCCCGCTACGCCATTCATGCTCCACGGCTTCATTTGCTCTAAGGGCCCCATAAACATCTCGTAGAGGCGCAAAGAGTCGGCGCCATACTCTTGAACAATGTCATCCGGATTAATCACATTGCCTCGGCTTTTGGACATTTTTTGGTTGTTTTCGCCAAGAATCATGCCCTGATTAACAAGCTTTTGGAAAGGCTCTTTTGTAGGCACTATGCCCAGATCATACAAAACTTTGTGCCAGAAACGGGCATACAGCAGGTGTAATACGGCATGTTCCGCGCCTCCCACATACAAATCTACGGGCAGCCAATAGCGTAGTTTGTCTAAATCGGCCAAGGCGTTTTCATTGGTGACATCAATATAGCGTAGGTAATACCAACACGATCCCGCCCATTGTGGCATGGTGTTCGTTTCGCGTAGGGCTGGTTTTCCTGTGTCTGGATCGGTTGTATGTACCCAATCGGTTGCTTTAGAGAGTGGCCCTTCGGGCGTTCCAGAGGGTTTGAAGTCCTCCATTTCTGGTAATAATAACGGTAACTCGTCCAATGGGATTAACTTCGGTTGTCCGTCCACATAAATAATGGGGAAGGGCTCTCCCCAATAGCGTTGACGGCTGAAGAGCCAATCACGGAGTTTGTAATTTACTTTTTTAGTTCCAATATTTGTTTCCTCGATCCATTGGATGGCCTTTGTCTTTGCTTCGGACACGCCCAGACCATTTAAGAAGCCGGAGTTGATTGCCACGCCATCGCCCAAAAATGCTTTTCCTTTAAAATCGGCTGGCGGTTGTACGGTTCGCACGATGGGTAAGCCAAACATCTCGGCAAATTCCCAGTCGCGGTCGTCTTGTGCAGGAACCGCCATAATGGCACCAGTTCCATAGGTCGCCAACACATAATCAGCAATCCAAATGGGGATACGCTCGTCATTGGCTGGATTAATGGCATAGGCTCCCGTCCAAACACCTGTTTTTTCTTTGGCCAATTCTGTCCGCTCCAAGTCCGACTTCCGAGCGGCGGCATCACGGTAGTCTTCTACGGCACGTTGTTGGTCTTGCGTGGTAATTTGCGCCACCAAGGGATGCTCCGGCGCCAAGACCATAAAGGTTGCGCCGAAGATCGTATCTGGGCGCGTGGAATAGACCCGTATGGCGGCATCGTGCCCATCCACGGCAAATGCAAACTCGGCTCCTTCCGAGCGGCCAATCCAGTTGCGTTGCATGGTTTTCAGGCTTTCTGGCCAATCTAAAAGCTCCAAATCCTCCAGAAGACGTTCTGCATACGCCGTGATTTTCATCATCCATTGCTTCATCGGACGGCGCACCACCGGAAAACCGCCCACCTCCGACTTGCCGTCTATCACCTCTTCGTTGGACAGCACGGTTCCCAACTCGGCACACCAATTCACTGGAACCTCGGCCACATAAGTCATTCCGGCTTCATAGAGTTGCGCAAAAATCCACTGCGTCCAGCGGTAGTATTTGGGATCGGTGGTATTCACTTCCCGATCCCAATCATACGAAAACCCAAGCGCTTGCAATTGCTCACGAAATCGGTTGATATTGTTTGCTGTGGTTGCTGCCGGATGTGTTCCCGTTTTGATGGCATATTGTTCAGCGGGCAATCCAAAAGCATCCCAACCCATCGGATGTAGGACATTAAAGCCGTTCATCCGTTTGTACCGTGCGGTGATGTCGGTTGCGGTGTATCCTTCTGGATGTCCGACATGTAAGCCTGCACCGGAGGGATATGGAAACATGTCCAAGACATAATACTTGGGCTTGCTGGTATCCACATTGTCGGGGGTTCTAAACGTTTTATGGGTTTGCCAATACGACTGCCACTTCTTTTCGATTTCGGAAAACGGGTACGATGCCATTGTGGTTGGATTTCGGAAAAATAAATTATGGGTTAACCATTTACACGTTGGTTTTTACATGCAAGATGGAAACTTTAAATCTAATGCGTAAGATCACTAAAACCTGCATATTTTGTGTAAAAGTAGCAAGTTTTGGCATAAGCAGAATTTGGATTCTGGTTTGATATGAACGCAAATCCCTTTTATTTTCGCCTTTTGTATCGAGGTCTTGTCGTATTCTATCCTTTTTACTTCCTCTTTTATCCGCGCAAAAGCCATGCCTCGTATTCTGCCCGAAAAAGCAAATGTCCTCACAACCGTAGATTTTAGCCAACTTCCTTCCCCTTGTTTTGTGATGGAAGCGGGTCTCTTGCGTCGCAATTTAGAAAAACTACACCATGTAAAAACTGCCTCTGGGTGTACGCTCATTTTGGCGTTAAAAGGATTCTCGATGTACCACACTTTTCCGTTGGTGAAACAATATTTAGATGGTGCTACGGCCTCCTCCCTCCACGAAGCGAGGCTTTGTGTGGAAGAAATGAAAACGTTGGCACATATTTATGCACCGATCTATTTAGAGGACGAATTTGAAGAGATGCTGTCTTATGCCAGTCACCTTACGTTTAACACTCTAAACCAGTGGGAACGGTTTAAACGTCGCGTGGCGGAATATGAGCAGCATCGAAGAAAAAAAATCTCATGCGGTATTCGGATTAATCCCCAATATTCCGAGGTGGAAACAGAAATGTATAATCCGTGTGTCCCCGGCTCTCGTTTAGGCATCACGGCGGATTATTTCGGCGACCGTTTGCCAGATGGCATCGAGGGGCTGCACTTCCACACCTTGTGCGAAAAAGACTCTCATACCTTGGAACGTACATTGGTGCATGTAGAAGCCCGATTTGGCCCTTTACTCCACCAAGCCAAATGGGTGAACTTTGGTGGGGGACATTTAATTACCCGTGCAGATTATGATCCCGAACATTTGATTGCACTCCTGAAAGACTTTCAAAAACGGTATAAGGTGGAAGTGATCCTCGAACCCGGTTCTGCAATTGGCTGGCAAACGGGTTATCTATTGGCCACCGTAGAAGACATTTTCGACTCGCAAGGCATCCAGGTGGCCATGTTAGACGTCTCTTTTGCAGCCCATATGCCCGACACCTTGGAAATGCCATATAAACCCCGTATCCACGGTGCATACCAAGAACCCATTGCCGGAAAACCGACTTATCGTTTTGGGGGAATGACGTGTCTTGCTGGAGATTTTATGGGCGATTATTCGTTTGACCAACCACTCCGTGTAGGCGACCGCATTGTGTTTGATGATATGATGCACTATACGATGGTCAAGACCACAACATTCAACGGTGTTAACCTGCCTTCTATTGGGATTTGGCAAGAAGACCAACGGTTTACTTTACTTAGAACCTATGGTTACGAAAGTTTTAAAGATCGGTTGGGATAAATGTGCGAAGTTGATGGTGTAATGACGGGGGTTTGTTCGTAACTTTCTGCATCTTTTGCGGTCTTTTTTGTATGCGTCTAACCCCATATTCAATTCCTTTATTTGGCCGTCGGCTTTTTCTGAATGATCTCCTCCTTGCTGTTACAGCATTGGTGGGTATCTTTGTTTTTTTTTACACCAAGCCACTCACGACTCCAGACGCAACCGCAAATTGGCAATTAGGGAAAAAAGAAGCGACTCGGCGTGCTCAATATTTCTTAAAACAAGCAGGATTCAGCACTATTGGCTTTACACCTACGGCCGAGTTTCGGAGAAATATTGGATTGCTTCATCTGCTTCAAGTGGAAAAAGGGCGGAACGAAGCTGTGTCTTTATTAAAACAACGTGTTTTCTCGGAACGTTTTCCAGCGTATTACTGGCGGGTTGCTTTTCGGAGGAGTGGCGAAGTCATGCAGCGCGGCCCAGTGGTAGAGGTGCTGCTCACTCAAGACGGCCATATATGGGGCTTGCGACAAGAATCCCAACTTTTGGAGGTGGTAAAGGGGAGCGATGCTGGCTTAATGAGTGCTTTAGGCCGCATTCGTCAGCAGCACTTGTCGTTAAGCACAGACCAGCGTCGTGTATTGATCTCTCGGCTTGAAGGCAAAGCCAATTCTACCAACCGCCCGCTTTTTTACTTCTCAATACCTGATACTTTAACGGGCGAAGCCTTGTCCCAAACCCTTAGAAACGAACCTTCTGCCATAGATGTCCCTCGGTTGTTGGCCGGAGAACCCCAAGCGCTTGGCCCAATGGCGGCCAATGCACTTGCACGGGCACACCTGAACACCACTGCCAACAAAGGCATCTCTTTCCACTTAGACTCGCTTTGGGTTCGTAATTCCGTTGCACACCTCCAGTTTTCTGCCCAGTCCCCCCTTCACGGTTTGGTACAGCGAACTTCCGTCCGGCTTACCCAAAATGCACAACTCTTAAGCATACGCTCCACATTTTCATCGGCCAAGGTAGCCCCGCCCGTGCCCGATCTCCGTAATGAAACCACACCAATTACCATGCTTTTTGGTGTGGTGGCCATCGGACTCATCCTGTTTTATCTCTTTGTTTTTTTTAGACGCATTTCTGCGCGTATTCTGGATATACAGTCAGCCACACGCGATGGTCTTTTTGTAGGTGGTGCATTGACGGCCATGCTGGTTATCACTGTTTGGAACGATGTTTCCAATCCAGCAATGCCCTTAGAAGCACGATTAGGGATTTTGTTGGCTGTTTTTTTTGGTGGAGCCGCAGGAGCATTGCTAATGTTTATGCTTTCCGGGGCTACGGATGCCATGATGTATGCTGTATGGCCAGAAAAACTCCGTTCTTTACAATTACTTCGGCGCTTATATGTTTATAATGCCGTTATCGGGCGTGCCATCTTTCAAGCCATTGCAGTTGCCGGCGTTTTTTTAGGACTTTCGGGTGTGTATTGGTGGCTTTTCTCGGATGCACTGATGGTGTTTAGTGGAAATGGCCCTGATGAGTTTTTGGCAAACCAAGTCCCTTCCCCATTTTTGTATGTCCTTTTTTATGGCACTTTTAATGGTGTTTTATTTTTTCAACTGATATATGCGGGCATTGGGAGTTGGCTTAAACCTCGTGTCAGTGAAATTTGGTGGTACGTTTTGGTATCGGTGGTACTTGCTACCATACCTTTGTTTTCTGCGCCAATATTTCCGTTGTACCACAACTTCTTGTTTTTATTTGTCTTATCGCTTACATTTTCATGGGCATTCAGGCGCTTTGACCTGCTTACCGTCTTTTTGGCCTATTTGCTTTTTTTAGCAACGGACTTGCTCTCCACAAATTTGTTTGCCCATGCCGCACCAGATCGGGCAGACCTTGTATTTCTCCTGCTCTTGGTTGGATTTTTGGCCGCCTTCGGTCTTGCTGCACTAACCAAAGGTCGGAAAGAAGACCTCTTGCCCGAAGAAACTCCCATATACCTGATGGAGATGGCGAACCAAAAACGTGTGGAGCGTGAGTTGGAAATCGCTCACGAGGTGCAACAATCTTTTCTCCCACGCCAAATGCCAAACATTCCCGGACTTGTCATTGCCGCAATTTGTAATGCAGCACAGGAAACCGGAGGTGACTACTACGAGGTGCTTCAATTAGATGACACCAGATTGGGCATTGCTATCGGGGACGTTAGTGGGAAAGGCATTCAAGCCGCTTTTTACATGACCTTGGTCAAAGGGATGCTCCAAACCTTGATGATGGAGACAGATAAGCCGGCAGAAGTCCTTGCTCGCCTCAACCGCCACTTTCGAAGGAATGTTCGTCCGGGCATTTTTGTCTCTGTTGTATATGGCATCCTTGACCTTAAACACCGCACGTTTACTTTTGCCCGTGCCGGACACAACCCAACGCTCCTAAAACGATCTAATAGCCAGATTGCGGAAAGTTTACGTCCAAACGGGATGGCCATCGGGATGGCGGATGGTACAAAGTTTGACGCCCTTATCGAGACGGCTACCATAGAATTATTTGCCGGAGATACCATTGTACTTTATACAGATGGTTTTTCGGAAGCCGCAAATGAACAAGGCGCGGTTTTCGGAGACCGTCATCTAGCAGCATTAGTAGGTCAATATGGACAACTTTTGCCGGAAAACTTGATTCAACGGCTGCAAGAAGAAGTGCAAGGCTTTGTTGGAAAAGCCGGACAGCGCGACGATATGACAATGTTGGTTCTAAAACTCACCTGAACTTGAAGAACATCTTTATTGTGTTTTCTAAGGCTTGAACTCTTCGTTTTTCCCCTTATTTTCCAAGCAAAAAATGGCCGTTAAACGTGTGGGCAGTACAGATTCTGCTAAACTCCGCCAAAACCACATCCGCTCCTGTGCCGAGGTCATCCGCCTCTTAGCAACCAAGCCCAAATTTGATGACGAGGCAAAAGACATGACGGCTTTTCTGGTCTTTAATCTTCGTGGCATCTATGAAACCATTAACGAGAGCGTACAGGCATGGGACGACCGGAATTATTGGAAAAAGGCTGAAGAGATGCGTGAAAAATGGCGCTGGAGCCGGACTGCCGCCCAAGAGCTATCACAACTCATTCTGGAAGACCGCTGGCAGGAAGTTCCCGATTTCCTGATCTCCATCATTCCGCGTTTTTCGGATGTGAAGGTGCGTGAAGTTACCCGCGATGCCGATTGGTGGGTTGGTGCGCTCAGAGCACTGAAAACAGAAACCAAAACACGTTGAAAAAAAGTGCGCTTTGGACGGCGGCCTTATTGCGCTAATTTGTATATGCCAATTCATGCAATAACAAAAGTTTAGCACCTGAACTTCATATCCGTTATAAAAGCCGTGCTTGATGGAGTATGAGCCTGACGTCAAATTCCCTACAAACCTACACGCAGGCTACTTACACAGATGCTTAGGCAAAAAGGCTACCTTTGTTTGTTCACCAATCCGACTAAATTTATGAGTTCCTCCTCTTTCCCAAGCGATTTGGCCATTTCACGCAAGGCCAACCTCCGAGCCATCCAAGACGTAGCAGCAGATTTAGGGCTTGAACACTCGGATCTGTTGTTTTATGGAACCACCAAAGCCAAAATCAAGCTCTCAGTTTTGGATGATCCACGATTTAGAGATCGGCCAAATGGACGTTATATAGATGTAACCGCTATCACCCCAACACCTTTGGGTGAGGGGAAGACCACTACGCTCATTGGGCTTACACAGGCATTAGGGAAATTGGGGAAGAAGACGGCTTGTTGTATTCGTCAGCCCTCTATGGGGCCAACTTTTGGGATAAAAGGCGGTGCGGCCGGTGGTGGCTATGCACAAGTCGTGCCTATGGAGGAGTTTAACCTGCACCTTACGGGCGATATCCATGCCATTAGTGTGGCGCATAATCTGGCCTCGGCGGCCATAGATGCACGCTTATATCACGAAAGCCGTATGAGCGATGTCGCCCTAGAAAAATTAGGACTAAAGCGTTTAAATATAGATCCTTATAACATTACTTGGCCGCGTGTGGTGGACGTAAACGATCGCTCGCTACGCCATATTACCTTGGGGTTGGGCGGCGTATTAGACGGAATCCCGCGAGAAGGTGGCTATGATATTGCCGTTGCCTCCGAATTGATGGCCATCATTGCGCTTGCCTCTGATCTGAAAGACCTCCGGAAACGGGTTGGGCGGATTGTCTTTGGCCTGAACCGCGCCGGACAGCCACTAACGTTGGAGGATTTGCAGGTGGCAGGAGCTGTGACGGTGCTGCTACGGGATGCCTTGTTGCCAAATTTGATGCAAACACTCGAAGGGCAGCCGGCTTTGGTACATGCGGGGCCTTTTGCAAATGTGGCACATGGTAACTCTTCCATTGTAGCGGACAGAATCGCGCTAAAACTGGCGGATTACGTCCTAACAGAGTCTGGTTTTGGGTCGGACATTGGCATGGAGAAATTTGTGCATGTAAAATGCCGCACCAGTGGTATCGTGCCCGATGCCGTTGTATTGGTAGCAACCGTGCGGGCCTTAAAAACGCATGGTAATGGGCCGCCTGTGGTTGCTGGCCGTGCTTTAGATGTGGCTTATACCCAAGAAAATTTGCCTTTGCTACGAGAGGGCTTGCCCAACCTTATTCGACATATCGAAATTGCGCGGAAGTTTGGGATTCCGGTGGTGGTGGCCATCAACCGTTTCCATACCGATACCGAAGCCGAGATTGCCGTCATCCGCGAGGCAGCACTAGCAGCAGGAGCCTACGATGCCATCCCGACAACCCATTTTACAGATGGAGGCGCGGGTTCTGTGGACCTGGCGCAGGCCGTCATGAAAGCGGCGGAACGCCCCAAACAATTCCGGTATTTGTACCCACTTGAATTGGGCATTGCAGAAAAAATCGCCATCGTAGCCCGTGAGGTTTATGGGGCAAAAGGCATTGCATTGGATCAAAAAGCGCAAAAACAAATTGCTCGTTACGAAGCCGCCGGATTTGGAAACTTGCCCATTTGTGTGGCTAAAACCCATCTAAGCCTTTCGCATGACCCCACGCTGAAGGGCGTACCACACGACTTTATCTTCCCTATTCGTGAGGTGCGGGCAGCGGTTGGGGCTGGGTTTATTTATCCAATCGCTGGAGACATGCGGACTATGCCCGGTTTGGGGGCAAAACCCGCTTATATGCAGGTTGACATAGATGAAAATGGCGAAGTGGTGGGACTCTTCTGATAAAAAAACAGGTTTATCCAATTAACGGGGATCGAACAAGGTGGTTTATTTGTAATTTAGCCTCCTTTGTTTCACGAAACCGCCACCAGTGTGATCTATTTATACGAGAAAAATCGCCGCTTCTTTGCCCAAATTGCTGGAGGTAGTGAAGGTTTGGGCATTAAGGAACTGATCAAATTGGGTGCGACGGATGTACAAGCGGCCTATCGAGGGGTGTATTTTCACGCAAAAAACGAGGCCCTCTATCGGGTGGTGTATAATGCTCGTATGCTGTCGCGGGTATTGGCTCCATTGGTCGCTTTTGATTGTCATAGCGAGGATGGCCTCTATGAATTTGCCCGAAATCGAGTTGCATGGGATGATTTTCTGACGCCCGATCACACTTTTCTCATTTTTGCAAATGTGGGTAATAGCCGCATTAACCACTCCCAATATGCGGCACTAAAGCTTAAGGACGCCATTGCAGACCAATTCCGAGACCGTTATGGAGCGAGACCAAGTGTGGATAAAGAAGCGCCAGATGTTTCGTTTAACCTGCATATAGACCGCAATAAGGCCGTTATTAGCTTGGATGTGTCAGGTGGTTCTTTGCACCGACGCGGCTACCGAAGGGTTGCTGGCCCTGCTCCGATGCAAGAAACCGTAGCGGCTGCCATCCTCGAAATGGCTGAATGGAAAGGTGAAACCCCACTGTACGATCCGATGTGTGGCTCAGGCACACTCTTGGCCGAGGCGCTTATGCTGGCCGGTGAAATTCCGGCGGGATGGCCCCGACCACATTGGTGTGTACCACACTTGCCAGACTACGATAGACGACTTTGGGAGGCCATCCGGAAGCAATCCGACGCCAAAATGGTTCCAGTTCGCCAAGGGCTAATTCGCGGTAGTGACGTAGATGAAAAGGTATTGCGTGCTGCCCGTGAGAACCTAAACCGCTTACCAGAGGGAAACAAAGTGGAAATGCGTTGCTTTGACCTCCGCGAGCTTTCTGGTCTGGAAAATCATACCTTGATCGTGAATCCGCCATATGGCATTCGTATGGGTGAGGCCCGTGAGGTGGCTGCCCTTTATAAATCCCTCGGCGACTTCTTGAAGCAACATTGTAAAGGTTCTACGGCCTATATCTATTGTGGCAATCGGGAACTTATCTCGGCCATTGGCCTGAAGCCTGCCTTTAAAAAACCACTTGTGAACGGGCCGTTAGATGGTCGCTTGGTGAAGATTGAGTTGTATTGATGACTTAAGCCAACTCGTTTATTAATAACCATAATGTAAAACCCATAACCCACCTTGATTAAGAGCGCTTTCCACACTGTATCGGCTTATTAAACTGGGGGTTATTCTTTAGGAGCCATTAAAATCTGTCTGAATTGTTTTTTGGAGAAAACGTTAAGAGAAACCGGAACGTTGTTTGCATCGTTGTTAGGGAAATAGTGGCGATCCGTTTGTTTTATTTGTAACAGATTGGCCGGAGAACAGTCGTTTAAACACTAAACCAGACTGCTTTAAAGGGATAACTCCCTGTTTTGCCAACGCTTAGAGTGCTCATATGACCTTTCTTAATCCATTGATATTATTGGGTTTATTAGCTGCTGCTATTCCCATTTTGATCCACTTGTTCAATTTTCGGAAGCCCAAAAAAGTGGACTTCTCTACGTTGGCTTTTTTGCGTGAATTGGAAAAAACGGCCATGCAGCGGGTTAAGATTGAGCAATGGCTACTGTTGGTGCTAAGGATTTTGGCGATTTTGTTTCTGGTTTTGGGATTTGCCCAACCTATGCTAAAAGGCTCTGCAAGCGATGCGCGTCACGCTAAAACCGTGTATGTCATTGTTCTGGACAATTCTTTGTCCATGAAGTTGCGAAATGTACGGGGCGAATATTTACAACAAGCCCGTGATGTGGCCTCAAAATTGGTACAGCAAGCCAATAAAGGAGACGAGTTTTTGCTCCTCACAACGGCAAACAATGGCCTTACTGCGCGTAACCTCTACCGAAATACGGGACCGCTTTTAGAAGAGCTTCGCAAAATACAAGCGGAACCGGGTGCACGCTCCCTTCTAAGAACCACCCGTCAGGCATTTCGGCGGTTAACGGAAATCCAAGACCGCAACAAGGAAGTCTATTTGATCTCGGACTTGCAGCGGGCCACGTTTTTAGATTCCTTAGAGACCGAAAAACCCAAAAATGTATCCATTGCCTTGGTTCCGATTGGGAGTGATGCGCCTGCAAATGTGGCCATTACGGAGGTACAGATAGACAGCCGTATTATTGAACAAGGACAACCGGTGGGTGTGACTGCTACCCTAACCAATTATAGCGACAAAGCCTTGAGCAATTTTCAGGCAAATGTGTATCTGGAAGGCCAACCCGTAGCACAAGCCCTCGCAAATATTGCTCCGAAAGACCAAACAAAGGTGCAATTTACGCTCACGCCGCAGAAGCGAGGATGGCTCGGGGCCGAGGTACGCATTACCGGAGACACCTTTGAGGACGACAATCGGCGGTATTTTACACTTTTGGTTCCAGAAAAACGGTCGGTTTTATTGGTAAGAGGAGATGGCGAACGTACCAATTATGTAGAATTGGCACTCTCGCCACAAGTGACCAATGGACGTGTGGTTTTCCAAACGCAAACCATTTCCGAAGGGATGCTTGGCGGAACAGCCTTGGAGTCCTATAATTGTGTACTTCTTGTGGGCAAAAAACGATTCTCTTCCGGCGAAATCGCAAACCTTAAACGCTATGTCACATCTGGTGGAGGGGTTCTAATGTTCCCGAGTGGGGGCATGGCCATTGGGGATTATTCTGCCCTATTTTCGGCGCTTGGCGGTGGAAAGGTGGCTGGTTTTTCTGGGCAAGTGGGTGGGCCTTCTATCGGGAAATTTGACCGCGTAGAGACTGAGCACCCACTCTTCGAGGGCATGTTTGCCCAAGGCGATGTGTCGGTTGGTAAACAAATCGAAACCGTGGACGCGCGTTATACACTGCAATATCAGGCAGGAACAGGAGATGAACAAACCCTCATTCGTTTAACCAATAATCAGCCTTTCTTACACGAAATAAGACTGGGGAAAGGCTCAGTCTTGTTGGTTACAGTTGCGCCAGATCCGCAATGGAGCGACCTGCCTTCGCGTGGCTTATTTGTCCCGTTGCTTTATCGTTCTGTGTATTATCTCGCGGCCAGTCGGGCACAAACCGAAGGCAGTTTGGGTACATCCGATAGCGATGAGGTCTTTGTTTCGGGCTTACAGGGCGCCGAGCCTATTAAGTTGGTGGGGATGAAAGGCGATGAATATACGCCGCAACAAAATCCGGTGTACAATGGCATGGTAATCTCGGTGAATGACGCCATTCAGCAGTCTGGACTCTACGATGTGATGCAAGGCAGCCGGATTTTGCGCAAAGTTGCCGTCAATGCGGACAGCCGAGAGTCCGATCTTGTGCGCATTCCACCGGAAGAAGCCAAGCAACAAATCGAACAAATTACCAGAACCGAGGTTCGGATGGTTGATGTGGGCACTGGAACTGATCGCCAGATAAAAGAGGCCATCGGAACGGCGCGTTTTGGTCAAAATCTGTGGAACGTCTTTTTGTTTTTGGCGTTGTTATGCCTGCTTGCCGAAATGTTGGTGGCACTGCGTAAAAAAACAACCACCCAAAAGCCCTAAACCATGTTTTGGGAACTCCTCACGTACTTTCATGATGCACTGTTAATGGCACTAACCATCTTCGGGGTGTTATACGTGAGTGCCCTTTTGAGAACACGGTTTTCGCTCAAAAATGTCCTGACTTCTTGGTACACGCCCCACCGTTTTTATCTCCCACGATGGATTCTTTTGGGTATGATTGCGAATTTGGGACTTTGGATGGTACTTACCGTTGGAACAGGTAAGCCTATCTTAGGCGCTTTGGGCGTATATGCCTTCATTACCTTTGCCATTCTCTTAACCGGTCTGGCTGTCAGTAGAACCCTCGTCACCGAAAAGGGCATCGTGCAAAGAATCGGAAACCAAAAAATGTGGCTTGCTTGGGGGCAAGTCGAAGATTATGTGGTACACGAGCGTGCCCACGGGGAGGTTTATGTTTTTTTCTGCCGGAATGAGCATCAACAAAGAATGCGTTGCGAATTGCTGGTTCCGAAAAACCAATCTTCCTCCTTTCGGAAAATTGTAGAGAAGCACTTAGACGCCCGCTTCAACTTTTTGGTCTATCAATCCTTCGGCTCAAAGGCTCTCAACGATTAACGTTGCGCCAACAAGACCTTACACGTCTTTTGTACAGAACTTCTTAGACCTTTCCCAAATTCGTTTCTTGGCAATCATCCAAAGGTGATCTTTATGTGCGCCACCGATTCACGAACTGTTCGCTCAACACCAGAAGGTTAATTTTTCTTCTTACTCATCGTTCCTGTTATGCCGTATCTTGGATGTTCTGACAACCCCAAATCATGGCTTTATGACGACTCGCTTCTCCCACCTGGTATGCTCGGTTTGTGAACGCACGTTTCCTAAAAACGAATCTCAAACCTTTTGTCCAAACTGTAAGAAACCTTTATTGGCGATTTATGACCTCGCGCCTCTGGATAAACGTATTTTGCAGGATAGAAAAAAGGATATGTGGCGCTATCGCGAGATGCTACCCGTAGAAGACAAGCGGTACATCGTGACGCTTGGTGAGGGCTTTACACCACTGTTGCCCCTCGAAAGATTGGGTTCAAAAATAGGCTTAACCGACGTCTGGCTTAAAGATGAATCGGCAAATCCAACGGGATCGTTTAAAGCACGCGGTCTTTCTATGGCCGTCTCTAAGGCACATGAATATGGCGTTCGGGAAATGGCCATTCCAACAGCGGGAAATGCCGGAAGTGCCTTGGCCGCATATGGCGCAAGAGCTGGCATCAAAACCCATGTCTTTATGCCAGAAGCAACGCCCATGGTTTTCCAGACCGACTGTGCTTGGATGGGCGCCTCCGTTACAACGGTCTCCGGAAGTATTCGCGATGCGGGCCAAGCCATGAACCGCGCCAACCCCGGTCATTGGTTTGATGTCTCTACCCTCAAAGAGCCATACCGCATCGAAGGCAAGAAAACAATGGGCTACGAATTGGCCGAGCAACTAAATTGGCAAACACCTGATGTGATTTTATACCCGACAGGTGGCGGAACAGGGCTAATCGGCATCTGGAAAGCATTTAAGGAAATGAAAGCTTTGGGTTGGATTTCCGAGATTACAACCCGCATGGTGGCCGTTCAGGTAGCGGGCTGTGCGCCCATTGTTCCGGCATTCGAAGCACAAGATCAAGACGGACATCCGGTAGCCGATCCGCCCGAAACCATTGCGAATGGCCTCCGCGTACCAGCACCCTTTGGAGATCGCTTGATCTTGGAAGCGCTTTATGAAAGCAATGGAACGGCTATTTCGGTCACCGATAGTGAAATGAAAACGGGACTTCGAGAAATGGCAAGTTCGGAAGGGCTGTTTGTTGCTCCAGAAGGGGCTGCCGTCTGGATTGCCCTGAAAAAGCTAAAAGAATCGGGTTGGCTGAAGGTAAACGAAAAGATAGTATTGCTCAATACTGGCTCGGCCTATAAATATATTGAGAATCTGTGGTAGAAAAAACGGCTCCTAATCGTAGTTAGGAACCGTCCGTGGGGTTATAGTAAAGGTCATTTTATCGGTATTTGCCAAATATGATTGCAAAACTTGGGGTAAGGAAGGTTTTTTGTGGCCCACGAATCACCTCCTCCATCAATTGCACGGAAGAAGGATAATACTGGACATCTAAGCCGATTCGAATGGCTTGTAAGGAGCGACGGCTTTTGCCAAATTGCGCACCGAGTGCAAAGCCACCGCCCAAACCTACAATGGGTTTGCCATGCGGAATCGAAGAAATGGAGTCATAAATACGCTCTATATCATCGTATTGCTTGTTCTTGTTCTGGTCATCAAAATACGGTGAAACCCATGCCACTGTTGGGCCTGCACTCACTTGCACATACGGGCGGAAGCTATCGTCTATGACCTCGCTAAACAATCTCTTCTGAATGCCTGCCTGAATGGGTACAAGCAAGAGGTAGTTCAGTTTGTAAGGAATAATACTATTCCCCCACCAGTCGAAGTATTTTTCTTCTTTTTCGTCTTTTTCGGAACGGAGAGACGCCTCAACCGTAAATGCTACGTCTTTGGATAAAGATTTTGTCCAAAATCCGTTTAGCCCAAACCCACTGTTGTGCAGGTTAATGGCCAAGCCCTTGTTGTTGTTAAAATTAAACGGAGGCACTCCATTTTTAGGCTTTTGTGCTACAACAACCGTTAGGGTGAGGAGAGATAGCAAGGCACCTAGTATGGTAGTCTTCATCTTTAGATTATTTGGTGAAAATCAATCGGAAAACAGGCTTTACACGGCCATCTTGTAAAATTGATTCCTACTTTTGAAAATTGTTCTTACCCAAAAAGCCGCCTCTGGCCAAATGGGAGTAACGAAAACTGGTGATATGGCTTATCGTCTATTAATTGCACGTCGGTATTTTGCAAGCAAGAAACAGGTTTCGCTGGTTTCCATCATTTCGGGGATATCGGTTGCGGGGATTACACTTGGCACGTCAGTCCTTATTGTGGTGCTTTCGGTATTAAATGGCTTCTTTAATTTGGTTCGTGATCTTATGGTCTCCTTCGATCCACACGTCCGAATAGAATCTGCCGAATCCCGTGGTTTTTTAAACCCAGACTCGCTCATCCAACGCATAAGAAGTATGCCACATGTTCAGTCCGTTGCACCCTATGTTGAAGGCAAAGCCCAATTTATTTGGGGCAAGGGGGAGCATGGGAACAAAGTGGTGATTGTACGCGGGATCTCGGATCATTTGCAAAAAGGAAAAAATACCGTTTCGAATAAAATGGCAAGCGGAAGTTTGAACCTAACACGCGAATCCGGCGAGCCGGGAATTGTTCTTGGCGAGGCACTGGCAAACCGAATTGGTATTTTTTCGCTCAACAATGATTATGGGGCTAACCGTGTTGAGCTTCGGTCGGCAGCCGGACTTGCCCGAAGTTTGACCACCTTTGGGTTTCCAGACTTTCCGCGATTTCAGGTTCGCGGTCTTTTCCAGATGGATCCCACCTACGACGAGAGCCATGTTTTTATAGACCTCACGGAGGCCCAACGTTTATTTCGGATGAATGGGAAAGTTACCGGAATTGAGCTACGATTAGACAATTTAGAGGTAGCAGCACATATAAAAACCAGCCTAATACAACAACTTGATCCGGCAACGTTTAGGGTGAGTACTTGGTTTGATATTCAAAAAACCCTCTACGAGACCATGCTTTTTGAGAAATGGGGCGCATCACTGATTCTTGGCCTCATCATTTTAGTCGCCGCATTTAATATTGTCGGTTCACTTACCATGGTGGTTATCGAAAAACGACGCGACTTAGGGATTTTGCAGGCGATGGGTGTTTCTCGGTCACACATCCGCCACATCTTTTTAATAGAAGGATTAATGATCGGTGGCATTGGTATCCTTGTTGGAACAGCCATTGGCTTGATCCTTTGTTTTCTGCAAGACCGCTTTAAATTGGTTCCGCTCATGGGCGGAGATTCCTTTATCATAGATGCATACCCCGTTTTCGTACAATATAGCGATGTCTTAGTGATTGCACTGGGTGTATTGGTCTTGTGTATCCTGGCAGCCGTTTATCCAGCATGGCGAGCCTCACAAACGGAACCGGTTGAGGCTATACGTTGGGAGTAGCTACCATCCTGCAACACCTGGAACGGAGGCGTTTTCTGGTTTTTTTAATTCTTCTGGCGTCCAAGGCGTTATGCGGTCACGATAAAACAACCGCACCATCTTGACATCGTCGGCGGGAACAGGTGCGGCCTGATTACCCCAGTGTTGTCGGATGTAGGTGAGGATATCGGCAATGTCTTCATCATTTAGATGTCCCCAAGGTGGACATGTGCCGCGATATATTTCTCCACCAGCGGTCAACTCGCCCTCTAAGCCATGCAACGCCATACGGATCAATCGGCCATGTGAACCGATAACGGTTGGGCTGTTTTTTAGCGGTGGAAACGTCCGAACCACGCCTTCACCATCCGATTGGTGGCACGAGGCACATTGTTTTTCGTAAAGCAACATCCCCACCGGAGGGAGTGGTAATGGTTGCGTTTTTTGTTTGCAACCTACCAGTACCACCAAAAAGATCCAGAAAAAAGTGGTTTTATACATTGTTAGTTCCGCTTATCGGTTCGGGGAAGCGAGGCATCTGTCAAGATCAACACATCACCCAAGTCCCGATGTTCCGTTGCGGAGTATTTCGGGAAGCCCATTCCGGCGTGCATGGTGATGGTGAAAATACGGGCTTTTTTGTGGTAGTGCCGTACTTGTTCGGGTGTGCCCAAGTTGCTTTCGCTGTGAAAAACCCCATTGATATGCACAACAATGGCATTTTTGTGTTTTTTAAGGGTTTGTGCGACCGACCACCCCATTGTGGCATCTCGCAGGTTTTGGGCCTCCAGCATTTTAGGATTGTTATGTGCCGCCCCCATTTGCCGTTCCATTTCGGCATTAAACTTCTGGCCATACGTCGTAGATGCGGGATGTAATGGCAAAGGCGGGAACCACTGTTTGGCTACTTTGGGAAGCATGTTTAAGGCGGCAATTCCATCACGCCCTGTCAGGCTAACAAACCGCCTTGGGGCATTCCCCGCAACGACCGGAATGTGGTTTGTTTTCGCAAATTCGATCATCGGCTTATAATCGGTATCATAATTGGTCCATGGGCGGCTGTCTAATTTTAGGTCTCGCTCCCGTATTTTGCCGGCTAAGTACAAATCCACTACCTCTTGCACATCGCGCTCGAATTGCTCCATAGCAAGCACAATGGGACGGCTTTTTTCGGACTCGAACAAGGCTTTAAGCAGTTGGAATTGAAGGTGATGTGCAACAGGGTCGTTGTGTTCTTCTCCCAGAAACACAACATCGGCTTTTTGCATTTGTTGTACCACTTCTGGAATGGAAAGCGGCGCTCCGTCTTTTCCAAATATCCGATAATGCGCCGAGGTAATCGTCGTATCTGGTGTGGCTGCCCTTAAAAAGAATGGCGATAAAAAAGTAATGGCAAAGAAAAACAGAAGCCTCATCATGGGTTGATCTTTAATGAACGATGAATGTTAAAAACATTTCTATTAAGTTACGACATTTCGTCCTTTTTTTTATCCAACTACAAAAATCCCCTAAGCAGGTCAATAAAATGTTATAACAAATTAAAATATGTTTAAACATGTATTTATAAAATAAAGACTTAATCTTGCTTTAAATTAAGCGTTTTATCTTTCTTAAACATCAAAAGTGCATCTTTATGAAAATGTCCCTACCAGTTATTTACATTAAATCTTATGTCATACTCTTCGTCTTATCCTCCCGAAGTGCCTTTGAAAACATTTGATCCGAGACCACCTTATATAGATCCGGAGCCAGAAAAGCCCAAGTCTAATAAGTCTTTATGGCCGCTTTTGTTGGTGACGGGCAGTATTCTGGGGCTTATTGCGGGTGGTGTTTGGGGATATCAGGCGTGGGTAAATGCACCTACGAAAAAAGATAAAAAGCCTCAGGTTTCGGTTTCTAAGCTACTGGCCAAGACAATGGATCGTGCTAAGATGGCACAGCCACACCAACACCCACACAAGGTTTTTCTTGGTTCAAAAGGCGAGGTTTATGTCCAACAAGAAATGCCTGTTTACGTCAAAATATCGGTTTCGGAAGACCCCAATGCCCCTTCGTATCGGCTAACGGGTATGAATACGGCGCCGATGAAATTGGATGGGCCGGGCGAACACCATCTCCGCCATTCCCATACGGAGCGCGGTGGGGCAGACCTAAACATCTTTAACCTCACCTCGGATGACGCCGCACCAAAGGTTTGGACGGAATTTAAAGGAGCGGAACTACACGCCAAGGACAGTACCGTCTATTATGGTAAAGGACTACAGGTAGAGGTAAAGTCCGAGGACAAAATCTCCGGCCTGCAAGAAAGTTATGTCTCGGTGGATGGAGCCACTTTTATTGCAAACCGCTCGGTACTGATTTTTGACAAAGAAAAACCTTACAGCCTACGCACCTATGGCGTGGACAATGTGGGGAATGCCGGAAAACCCAAAGAAGAATTGTTTATTGTGGACTTAACCGCGCCCAAGTCTAAGATGACTCTGCAAAAGCCTTATGTCTCTGAAACCATCTCTCCACAAACAACCGTAGTGCTGAGCGCAGAAGACAACCTCTCCGGTGTTCGGAAAATATATTACCGCTACGAGGGCGAAACAACTTATCGCGAATACGACGGTAAAAGCATTCAATTAGGAGGGCTGAATGAGGGTGGTAATAAATTGTACTACTATGCCATAGACCATGTGGGCAATCGTGAACCCGATAACGTTTTTTCTTTTTACTTTGATTTGACAAGCCCACTTTCCTCCTCCGAGATAAAAGGGGATAAGTTTTTTGTTAACAACCGCCAATATGTCTCTCCCCGAACCGAGGTTGAACTCGCTGCCGCAGACAATAAAATTGGGGTAAATCGGATTGAGTATCAAATCAATGAAGGTGGTTTTGTAAAATACCTCCAACCGTTTAAGGTTCCACAAAACAATGGAGAGTACCGCATAGACTACCGCTCGACGGACAATGTGGAGAATACGTCTAAGCCCAAACGCATGGTGGTTTATATGGACTTGGAAAAGCCTATCTCGGACTATGTTTTTGACGGACCTACGTTTATGCTCCGAGATACCCTCTACATTACCACACGTACACTTTTAAAATTGCCAGCAACGGATAAATATTCTACCGTAAAGTTGGTGAATTATAAAAAAGATACCGATCCGCAAAAAATCTTCTCTAAGCCCTTTGTGATACAGGGACGCGGCTTCCACGAAGTTATTTTCCATGCCATAGACCAAGTGAATAACCGTGAAGCAAACCGAAGGGTTGCCTTTGTTGTGGATGACCGACCACCACAAATTTTCAGCCATCTAAGTGCTAATAAGTACGAAGACATCCGGCAAGGCAACGAGGTTTTGGGCGTTTACCCGCAATTAACCCAAATCTTCCTTGCGGCTACCGATGATATTTCCGGTACCAAATCCATATGGTATTCCATTAATGGTGGAAAAGAAATGCCTTTTGTAGGCTCGATTAAAGGGCTAAAACAGGGGATTTATACCATAGACATTAGGGCGCAAGACAACGTAACCAACGAAAGCCGATCTCGTGTTCGCTTTGCCATTGGTCGGTTCTAAAAAAATCTCCGTAACAACGGGCCTCGTCTTGATGCGAGGCCTTTTTTTGTGAGACCGAACGGCACAAAAAAACCGGACTTCCTGAGTGGAATCCGGTGGAGTATCCAGTACGGGACTCGAACCCGTGTTGCCGCCGTGAAAGGGCGGAGTCCTAACCGCTAGACGAACTGGACATTTTTGATAGACCCGCAATATAAGTGTTTTCAGGCTTGTAAATCAAGGCGGATCCACAAAGATAAAATGAAGTTCGCGAAAATCAAAGGTATAAATTGAGGCCAAGAAGGTGATTTAGGGGTTATTCAGGCTATGGGCGGCCTGATGTTGCGCCATCACAATCGCAAATCTATCTTTCTACAAAGATGCGCTTTAGACACCTTCAAGAGGTTGCGCCTGTGTACTGCGATCTTTGTTGTTTTTTCATAAAGATGCACTTTAGACGCACCGAGTAGGCAGCCTTCAACGGGGATATGTAATGCTTGTTGGGTAAACATTGTCGAAAGCCTGCTGGTGGCCTTCTTTTATACGGCCTAAAGGTGGCAAAAGCCGTTGATAAGGAAGTCACCTATCCGCCTCTTTTTTTTGCTGCGCTTGGAATTGGGTAAGAATTGGGCCAACGGCCATTCTGCTGTGCATCTGAAGACGTTCTATGGCTTCTTCTACGGTGACGAATTGTTGGAAATGTTTAAAAGCGCGTGTAAGTTGTACCACAACCTGAACCGGACGGGAAGGAGCGGCAAAAACCATGCGTCCGCCAATGGTCTTTACTTGCCTATGCAAATAAAAAATAGTACCCAAGCCCGTGGAATCTAAGATACCCGTATTGGCGAAATCCAACACAAAAAACCGAACGCCCTTTTCAATTTCCTTCATGCACAACTCTTTAAAGGAAGAGGCATTTCTGAAATCTAAAGCAGGACCAATTTCGGCAATCGTAATAAGGTCTGTTGCAGGCTGAAGTTGGAAAGCCATATCTTGTCGTAACATAAACAGGTGTAATGTTCGGACGTTGCATCCAATTCCATACCATTATTTACAGAAAGTTGTGAATTTTATTAACCAAATTGAAAATGGCCGAATTTCCATAGGCATTGCCTGCGCTTTTAATATAGACGCACTTGCTTATCCGCCTTTGTTCGAGGCCGAGTTAGAGCAATGGATTTCCCTTAGAAAACAACCACTTAACGGAAAGGAGGATGCAATCCGAAAGGCCGCGAGAGACATGCTTCGGAATGGGAGTTATAAGCCAACAGGACGCGGGAAGCCCGCAAGTGAATATTTGTTAAGGGCTACGCAAGAAGGAAATTTTCCGAGAATTAATGCGCCAGTGGATATAAATAATTTGATCAGCATCAAATATCTACTTCCAATCTCATTGTGGGACTTAACACTGGCTGGCGTCGAGGATTTTGTGTTTCGGCTTGGCAAGGTAGGCGAGACCTATGTTTTTAATGCGGGTGGGCAAGAAATTGGCTTGCAAGATTTGCCCGTGGGTTGTGCGCTTGTTCCCGAAGCGCCACTGGGCTTACCGATCGTTAACCCCATAAAAGATAGTCTGCGCACCAAAACCCTTCCACAAAGCCGTGATATTGTGGCAGCGATCTATGCACCTTCGCAAACGATTAACAATGAGGAACTGCATAAAATCAGCTCCGAATTTGCTACCTTATTGGGTGCTTGCGGAAGTACATCCACTCCGGTCGCGGGTGTAATACCTCCAGAAGGCCAGCTGTATTTGCCGCGCGCTTAATTGCGTGTTTTCCTCATACCTTAAAAACCTAATACTGTGGAATCTTTGCTTGTTGGTATATTTGTGATTGGATATGCCGCTATTGCCTTTGAGCACCCGATTAAAATAAACAAAACAGCAACTGCGCTCCTAACAGGGGTACTTTTATGGACGGTTGTTGTGTTAACAGCGGGTGATGCCCACCATGTTGAAACTGAACTGGGACACCATCTTGCAGACATTGCGCAAATTCTATTTTTCCTCTTGGGCGCAATGACCATTGTGGAATTGGTAGATGCGCATGAGGGATTTCGGATGGTCACGGATCGTATCCGAACCCAAGATGTGCGGAAATTGCTCTGGCTCATTTCTTGGGTCACATTCTTTTTATCCGCAATCTTAGACAACCTCACGACTGCAATCGTGATGGTGAGCCTTTTGCGTAAGCTGATCAAAGACCATGAGATGCGGAAAATGTTTGCGGGGATGGTGGTCATTGCAGCTAATGCCGGTGGAGCCTTTTCGCCTATCGGTGACGTTACCACCACGATGTTATGGATAGGTGGCCAAGTCTCGACGGTTAATATCATCACTTCCTTGTTTATACCAAGCGTTATTTGCTTACTGGTTCCACTGGTTTGGATTGGTTTTCACCTAAAGGGTGCGATTGAGGCACCTGCAAGCCCAGCAAAAGACCATACACCAGATGGAAGCACGCTGATGCTGATCCTTGGGGTAGGTGGTTTGGTTTTTGTCCCTATTTTTAAAACGGTTACGCATTTGCCTCCTTATGTTGGTATGTTATTTTCACTTTCCGTTATTTGGATTGCCTCGGAGTTGTTGCACAAAAACAAAGACGAAGATATCCGCAAGCCTTATACTGCTTCGGAGGCGTTAAAACGGGTGGATACGCCAAGTGTTTTGTTTTTCTTGGGCATTTTATTGGCGATCTCGGCCTTGGAGGTTGCTGGTCTTTTGGGTGCAACCGCTCGTTGGTTAAACGATACGATTGGTAACTTGGACATTATTGCGGTGGTCATTGGGCTACTCTCTGCAATCGTGGACAACGTGCCTTTGGTGGCTGCAACGATGGGTATGTATGACTTGGCTACGTATCCTATGGATGCTAAAATTTGGGAATTTATTGCCTACTGTGCCGGAACAGGCGGTTCTATTCTCATTATTGGCTCGGCGGCTGGCGTGGCTGTGATGGGCATGGAGAAGATAGACTTTGTATGGTATGTCAAAAAGATTTCTATATGGGCAGCCATTGGCTATTTTGCTGGAGCCGCGGCCTATATTGTTATTTATGCTCTACTTCATGCACATTAATGGAACAAGGCCATGAATTTACGCCTGTTGGATGGCCTTGAAGCGCTTAAAAACCACCACCAGCCCTTTGTTAAGCTGTTTGAACACGGGACGCTGGTGGTGGAGTTGTACGTCCCTAAAGTGCGTGACTTGCAGACACCCCATAGCCGAGATGAACTGTATGTGGTGGCGCGTGGTACAGGCTGGTTTGTAAATGGTGACAAAAGACATCCCTTTGGGCCGAATGACGTGCTCTTTGTTCCTGCGGGGGTAATACATCGTTTCGAGGATTTTTCCGAGGATTTTGCAACGTGGGTCATGTTTTATGGTCCAGAGGGTGGGGAATCCGCCACGCCCCCCCTTGCCCTCCGGGTCGTAGAAAACGCTGCCGATTGGCAGGCCGTGAAAAACATCCGCGAAGTGGTTTTTATCCAAGAACAAGATTGTCCGCCGGAAGAGGAGTGGGATATGTTCGATGAAACTGCTGAGCATGTTTTGGGAACGGTAAACGGAGCGCCTGCCGCTTGCGCAAGGTGGCGCGTGATAAAAAGTGGAGATGGGGATGGAATCGCGAAATTGGAGCGTTTTGCGATTTTAGCGCCATACAGAGGTAGAGGTTATGGCCGCGAATTGGTACAGTGGACTATGCAACAAGCAGAGCGTGCCGGATACACGGTTCAGACCATGCACGCACAAGCACATTTACAGGTATTTTATACCTCGCTTGGGTTTAAACCGATTGGGAAGCAATTCGATGAAGCGGGTATCCCGCACATCAGGATGTTTCGGAAGGGATGAAACAAGGATATTGCTTTGTCAAGGGTATTATTTCAGTTGTCCCGTTTTTGGGCTACTATCCGAAGTACTTGTTTCGTCATCGTTTTTATTGCGGAGGTTGAGGTCTAAGAGCGAGTCCACCCAGACGCCTTCACCTTGGAGCGCTTCTTTGCCATTGCCCCATGTAAAGCAGAAAAGCGTAAAAAGTCCTACGACGTTAAAACCTTCTTCACGGAGCAATGTTACGGCGAGGCGTGCGTTTTTGCCACTGTTCAAAACATCGTCTAACAAAACAATCGGGTCTTCTCGATTAACTGGTCCCTCGACCAAGCGTCGTCGTCCGTAGGGTTTACGGGTTTCTCGGACAAAGCCACCCTTAAAACCCAATTCAGGCCCAGAACTAAGCACCGAACACACCAGCGGAAAAGAGCCATATCCCAAACCAACGACTTGATGAACCTCCTTTTTCATCAAACGGCGAGCAAGTACACCTCCCACCTCATTAAAAAAAGAGGCGTCTAACATCGGGGTGCGGGTATCAAGCATCCATCGGATGGGCAGTCCTGCCGGATCGGTAATGTTTTCCTGCTCGCTACGAACCATGGCTTGTTGATAAAGACGGTTGCCAAGGTCAATCAGTTCGGTTTCAGTCATGTTAGAACAATTTGGGTTTATCTTAGTAAGATACAAAAACCGTGCGCATTTTGTAAATTTGAATTGCGAAAAAGCGGGCTGTTGCCCCTAAAAAGTGCAATCTCTTTTGTTGGAGGATTGGGGCAAAGAATGCTTGGGCAAAGAAGGATTATCGGAAAAGGAGATTCTTTTTTATATTGTTATACCGACTCACCGAATCCGATAAAACCATGCTAAACCGTCGAACTGCCCTAAAACAATCTGCTCTCTTGGCTGCTACACCCTTTGCCACCTTAGAAAATCTTGCTCCGTTTAAGGGCCGGATTCAGCATTCGGTTTGCCGATGGTGTTATGGGCAAATCCCCTTTGATACTTTTTGTAGGCAAGTTAAAACCATTGGACTTAAAGCCATAGATTTGGTGGGTGAGGCCGATTGGCCTACACTGAAGAAACATGGTTTAACCTGTTCGATGACCAATGGCGCAGAAATCAGCCTTACCAAAGGCTTTAATGACCCAACATACCATGATGAGTTGGTAAGACGGTACGAGGACTTGATTCCCAAGGTTGCTGCTCAGGGTTACAAGCAAGTTATTTGTTTTTCGGGCAATCAAAACAGCCTCACGGACGAAGAGGGCATCCGGAATATGGCGGCTGGAATTAAACGATTGTTGCCTTTGGCAGAACGGGCAGGTGTTACATTGGTTTTGGAAATGTTAAACAGCCGTGTGGATCATAAAGGATACCAAGCAGATACCACCGAGTGGGGCGTAGCTGTTTGCAACCAATTGGAAAATCACCCACATTTCAAGCTTCTCTACGACATATACCATATGCAAATCATGGAGGGAGACCTCATCCGAACGATCCAAAAGCACCAAAAACACATTTCCCACTACCATACCGGTGGAAATCCGGGCCGTAATGAGATCAACCAAACGCAGGAAATTTATTATCCGGCCATCATGAAGGCTCTTGTGGCGATTGGTTTTAAAGGGTATGTGGCACAGGAGTTTATCCCCAAAAGCAAAAATCCAATGGCCTCACTTAGAGAAGCCATTCAGATTTGTGATGTCTAAGTCGGTCTTATTGAACAGGTTTGAATGTATCATCCACCACTTTCCATTTTTTGTGGATGGTTGCAACGGGTATTTTCTGTTGTTCGATCGCCCGATACCGTAAAAGGGTGATTTCGGATTCGGTTTCTTGCGAGGTCAGTTCCCACAGGGTCAGGTCTTTGGGTAATTGCTTGTCGTGATGGGGCAATGTAAAGGTATCTGCTGGTAAACAAGGCCCTTTTTTCCATGTTTTTCCGCCGTTAGTGGTGGTTTGGCGCATCAAATATTCTTCGTCTGCACCCGCGTTACAAGTTAGATATAACTCCCCTTTTTGTTTAGAGGAAAAGTTCATACGGACAGGGACATCGCTGTGATTGGATTTCGGGACTTCGCCTTGTTCAGCCCATGTTGCGCCCCCATCTAAGGTGCGGAAAAGCGATACTGGCCCCGGCCCTTCCATCGTAAAAAGAACGAGTGCAAAGCCCATTTTGGCATTCAGGAATTGAATTTCCCACACCTCACTAGATCCGACGGGCTGCATGACCTCGCGCCAGTTTTTTCCGCCATTGGTAGTGCGGAGCATGACCGATCGGAGTGGTCCCGGCCCCATACCCCAAACGCCATACAAAAAAGCCTCATTGTAGCTACGGCCCAAGACGCTCACATACAAAGAAGCCGTAAGGTCTTCCGTCAACTGGGTCAAAACTTCCTTTTCATCGGGAGAAACGCGCTTAAAGGTGATCTTAGAGGGTTGGGCAACCAACAAGGTTGGGCCTATTAACCAAAAGAGAAGGAAGAATGGTTTGAGGATTTTCATGTCATTCTTAAGATTGGTGTGAAAAATGGTTCTGCGGATAAGAGTTTGCCAATAACGCTTGACGTTGCCTTTTGGTTGACCAGGATGATTAAAAGAGGTCAACGAGTATTCCTATGGCCATGCCAGTGTCTATGCTTTTGAAGGTAAATAAAAATAAGGAAAAACGAATTTCCCTCCCTGTTTTTATTCATGGGTAACGTGGGTTATGGCTTAATCAAGTTATCATGTCATGATCGAGGGATAACTCTTGCATAGCTAACTATCAAGATCATTAAACTACATTTAGCCCAACTGTGGCGGCATCTTTGTAGAAACCATTTTCGAACAAAAGTAAAGTTCCATCGGGACGACATATTCCTATAGTTCAAGGTTAAAGCCTTTTGTTTTTCGGTGCTTACATCTCCGCCCTGAAGGAGGGAGATAGTGCAGTGTTATGAAGCGCTTGAGGTTTTTTGTGTGTTCTCTCTGCTGAACGACGTTGCGACACACATTCCAACTTAAAATGAACCCTATGTTTCAACGTGGGGTTGCAGGCAACTGCTATAATCGTCGGTTTTAGCGATGACTTTGGAATTTACAATCGGGATTTAACCTCATCGGAGCGGTATCTTCCTATCTTCAACCGTACAGAAGAAGTCGTGGAATTGTATAGTTGGAAGAGATTTAGACCAATTCAAATAGTCTAAATCCTTTAATAACAATTATCTAAAACCAATAATTCGCGTATCTGTAGTTATTAAATGCCCATGATACACCAAAACGAGCAGAATTTATCCCATACTTACGCGATAACCCGCACCAAAAACAGTTACAATAAACTGAGGGTTTTTTGGGTCTTCCTCTAACTTAAGACGCAAGTTACGGATATGGACATCAATGGTGCGCTCGGCTCCTTCGTTTAGTTCGTCGTGGAGATGGTCAAAAAGCGCACTTCGGGAGAGGATTTGCCCCGAAGAAGCCATTAGTAGGTTAAGGATATCAAATTCTTTGGGCGTAAGGGGTACAGGAACGCCATTACGCTTTACCCGTCGTTGTACAGGATGAAGGGCAATGGCGCCAATACGGATCCATGCGCTTTCGTCGGGCGGTGTGGTTTTTACTCGTCGAAGGATGGCATTTATACGGGCTAGCACCTCGCGGAGGCCAAACGGTTTTGTGACGTAATCATCCGCCCCTAATTCTAAACCAATCACCTTATCGGTTTCCTCTTGGCGTGCGGTGAGCAAAATAACGGGTACGTCGCTCTCACGCCGGAAGGCTCGAATAAAATCATGGCCATCCAAGTAGGGCATCATTACGTCCAATAAAATCAATTCGGGCTGGAAAGTTGCTGCTTTTTGTAAAGCATCTCGCCCGTCGGTGGCTGTTTGTACCCGAAAGCCTTGCGCTTCCAGGTATTCCTGTAGCATGGTTCTTACATTCGGCTGGTCGTCTGCCACCAAAATCCGTACAGACATATTTTTCTTTTTAAGTTTCAGGAGAATATACACCCATACGATTCTTCTTGAAACAGTTCTTGTCCTCATCTCGGGTGCAATTCCTTTTGGGGTAAGACAAGCCGGAGCAGTTTACTGCAATGGTTTGTACGTATTTCCCCTACTTTACCTTCCTCCAATACCGCAAAGCAGCACTAAGGAACAGATATTACCTTTTGAAAAGGGTTTTCATAGCCGCCACTTGTTTGCAGCAACATTGCCCTGTTTATTCACCATTCAGAGAAGCACGTTATGCCATTTTCTCCATCTGATATGACCGCGCCGCCGGACTTGCGTCAACATGCAAAGGGAACCGGTCCAAGGCGGTCTCAACGCCCCGTTTATCAGGATATGTTGCCACCCTGTAACCATACTTGTCCGGCAGGCGAGAATATCCAAGCTTGGTTATCGCTTGCACAGGATGGAAATTACCCTGCGGCGTGGCAAAAATTGGTGGAAGAAAACCCCATGCCCGCGATACATGGGCGAGTATGCTATCATCCTTGCGAAGACGCTTGCAACCGCTCGGCGATAGACAAGACGGTGAGTATCCATGCCGTAGAGCGTTTTTTGGGTGATATGGCCATTGAGCAAAACTGGCAGGTTGATTTCCCGAAAGCGCGTTCGGGCAAGCGCGTTTTGGTGGTTGGAGCCGGGCCAAGCGGTCTTTCGGCGGCTTATCACCTCTGTCGTTTGGGGCACGAGGTGGAGATTTACGAAGCTGGCCCACTGCCGGGAGGGATGATGCACTTTGGCATTCCGGCGTATCGCTTGCCACGCAATATCCTGATGGAAGAGGTCAAACGCATTGAGACGATGGGCGTCAAAATCCATCTAAACCACAAGGTAGAAGATGTGATGTCTGCAAAGATTGATGGAAACTTCGATGCCGTTTTTTTGGCCATTGGTGCACAAATCGGAAAAAAAACCAATATTCCCACACAAGCCGCCGGACAAATCTTGGATGCTGTGAGCTATTTGAGAGAAGTGGAAATGGGCAGTACGCCCAAGTTAGGGCGGCGGGTGGCGATTTATGGCGGGGGGAATACGGCGATGGATGCAGCGCGGACGGCCAAGCGGCTTGGTGCAGAAGAAACCCTCATAATTTATCGTCGTGACCGCGAACACATGCCCGCACACGATTTTGAGGCGGACGAAGCCCTCGGCGAAGGCGTCAAAATCCATTGGTTGCGTACCATCAAATCCATCGAAGAAACCACCTTTACCGTAGAGGTGATGCGGGTGGAAAATGGCCGTCCTGTACCCACCGGAGAGGTCGAGACCTTAGAGGCGGATGCCCTCATTATGGCTCTGGGGCAAGATACGGATACCGAATTTTTGAAAAAAGTCCCCGGCTTGGTGTTTAACCGAGACGGGACATTGCAAGTGGGGTCAGACATGATGACGGGCTATGCTGGGCTTTTTGCAGGTGGCGACATGGTTCCAGAAGACCGGAGTGTAACCATTGCCGTAGGACATGGCAAAAAGGCGGCGCGGTTTATGGATGCTTATTTAAGGGGCACAAACTACCAAAAAGCCTCAAAAAAACCTGTTGTTGGGATAGAACGCCTACACCTGTGGTTCCATACCGATGCACCCCAAACCCAACAACCACATTTGCCCAATGAGGTTGCAACGGAGGGCTTTGATGAAATTGTGGCTGGTTTAACGGAAGAAGAAGCCCGCTACGAGGCGCAGCGCTGTTTGTCTTGTGGCAACTGTTTTGAGTGCGATGGGTGCTATGGCTCTTGTCCGGAAGATGCGATCATCAAGTTGGGGCTGGGGAAACGCTATCGGTTCAACCTTGATTTGTGTACGGGATGTGCTGTTTGTTATGAACAATGCCCGTGCCATGCCATCGAGATGATTCCCGAACCACAATAGGCATTTTACAAGCGACCTCATCGGTTCTTTCTTGGCCATCATTCCTTTTAAGTCATCCAAATTAATCCTTTCAAAACCAACCAATCATGGCAGATCAGCATAGCGTTCTAACTGTAGATGGCAACGAAGCCGCTGCTTATGTGGCCTATCGCGTGAACGAGGTTTGCGCCATTTACCCCATCACCCCGTCTTCTACAATGGCCGAACTTGCCGACGAATGGGCGGCAAAGGGCATTAAAAACCTCTGGGGCAATGTACCGGAGGTCATCGAGATGCAAAGTGAAGGGGGAGCAGCCGGAACTGTACACGGCGCATTGCAAACGGGTGCATTAACCACCACCTTTACAGCTTCGCAAGGGCTGATGCTGATGTTGCCGAATATGTATAAAATTGCCGGAGAACTCACCGCTGCGGTTTTTCATGTGGCGGCACGTTCCTTGGCCGCACAAGGACTCTCTATCTTTGGGGATCATAGCGATGTGATGGCGGCCCGTACCACCGGATTTGCCATGCTCTCCTCGGCCAATGTGCAAGAAGCGCACGACTTTGCCCTGATTGCTCAGGCCGCAACCCTCGAAAGCCGTTTGCCCTTTATTCATTTTTTTGATGGTTTCCGGACGTCGCATGAGGTGAATAAAATCAATGTCTTGTCTGATGAGCAAATCCGCCTGCTCATCAACGATGATTTGGTCATTGGACACCGGAGCCGCGCACTCAATCCTGACAATCCATTCATTCGAGGGACGGCGCAAAACCCCGATGTCTATTTTCAAGGGCGCGAAACCGTCAATCCATTTTATGCCCGCACGCCCGATGTGGTCGAAAAAGTGATGCAACATTTTGCAAAAGTGACTGGACGGACGTATCAACCCTTTGAATACACTGGCGCACCAGATGCAGACCGCGTGGTGGTGGTGATGGGTTCTGGTGGGGAAACGGTTATTGAAACGGCTAAGTATTTGGTACAACAAGGCGAAAAAGTAGGCGTTTTGCATGTTCGGCTCTATCGTCCCTTTTCTGCGAAACACCTCTTTGCGGTTTTGCCAAACACCGTCACCAGATTGGCCGTGTTGGATCGGTGCAAGGAGCCGGGTGGCATGGGCGAGCCGCTTTATCAAGACCTACTGGCTGCCTTCGTAGAGGCATTTACGCACGGTACTTATCCCATAATGCCGCGAATAGTGGGTGGACGCTATGGCTTGTCCTCGAAAGAATTTACACCCGGAATGGCCAAAGCCGTTTTTGACGAGTTGAAAAAAGATCATCCCAAAAACCACTTTACGGTTGGTATTGTAGATGATGTCTCCCATACCCATTTGGTATATGATCCAAGCTTCTCGTTGGATGAATCCAGTTGGACACAAGCCCTCTTCTTTGGCTTGGGGGCAGATGGAACGGTAGGCGCAAACAAAAACAGCATCAAAATCATCGGAGAATCCACCAATTTATATGGGCAAGGTTATTTTGTATATGACTCCAAAAAGTCCGGAGCGCGGACGGTTTCGCACTTGCGCTTCGGGCCGGATCCAATCCGAGCGCCCTATTTAATTCGAGAAGCCGATTTTGTGGCGGGACACCAATTTAATTTTGTGGATCGGGTGGATATGCTTTCATTGGCACGGACTGGCGCTACGTTCTTGCTCAACAGTCCTTATGGGCCGGAGGACGTTTGGGCGCATTTGCCGCAAACCGTTCAGGAAGCCCTTATTGCCAAAAAGTTGCATTTCTATGTGATAGATGCCAATACGGTTGCGCGTAAAACAGGCATGGGCGGGCGCGTAAATACCATTATGCAAACCTGTTTCTTTGCCCTCTCTGGCGTATTGCCCCGTGAAGAAGCCATTTTACAGATTAAGAAAGCAATCGAGAAAACCTATTACAAAAAAGGCCAAGCCGTGATTGCGCAAAACTTCCGTGCGGTAGATCAAACCTTGGAAAACCTATTCGAGGTTTCGGTTCCAGACACCGTTACATCCACACGAGCACGCACCGAAGTAGTCTCGATGGAAGCGCCAGAATTTGTGCAACGTGTCACCGCAAAAATGATGGCAGGCTTGGGTGACGAATTGCCCGTTAGTATGTTGCCCGCAGACGGAACGTATCCTTCAGGTACCACAAAATGGGAAAAGCGTGATATTGCGGACTTTGTGCCGGCGTGGGATCCAACCGTCTGTATCCAATGTGGGAACTGTAGCTTTGTGTGTCCGCATAGCGTAATTCGCGCCAAATTTTATCACAAAGACCATTTAGCCGATGCCCCGACGGACTTTCCGTCTGCACCGATCAATGCGCGTGGTTTTCCTGATACCCGCTATACGCTTCAGGTGTATGAAGAAGACTGTACAGGTTGTACACTTTGTGTGGAAGCTTGTCCGGCCACCAATCCTGAAGATCGTTCCCGAAAGGCCATTAATATGCGGCCCAATACCGCTCCTAAATCCGAAATTAGGACAAAAATCGGCTTCTTCGAGTCGCTGCCAATTAACGACCGCGCACGGGTGAATTTTGCGACAGTGCATGGAACACAGTTTTTAGAACCACTTTTCGAGTTTTCGGGTGCTTGTGCAGGCTGTGGCGAAACGCCTTATGTGCGCTTGCTGACCCAACTCTTCGGAGATCGCTTGGTTGTGGCCAATGCCACAGGATGTTCTTCCATTTATGGCGGCAATTTACCAACCACGCCTTGGGCCAAAAATGCAGAAGGAAAAGGCCCTGCATGGTCTAACTCCCTTTTCGAGGACAATGCCGAGTTTGGCTTGGGAATGCGCGTTACGGCGGATAAACACCATGCACTGGCCATCGAGCTTTTATGGCAATTAGCACCGCGTTTAGGCTTCGATTTTGTAAAGCGCATCGCAGAGGCTCCGCAAGTTCTGGAGTCCGAGATCGTGGCACAACGGACACGGGTAAGAGAACTCAAATCCCGTTTACAGGCTATGTACACTGCCGAGGCACGGCATTTACTCTCTGTGGCCGATCATCTGGTACGACGAAGTGTTTGGTTAGTAGGTGGAGATGGCTGGGCCTATGACATCGGCTCTGGTGGATTAGACCACGCCCTTTCTACCGGACGAAACATCAATGTGCTGGTTTTAGATACCGAGGTGTATTCCAATACGGGCGGGCAAAGTTCTAAGGCTACGCCAACCGCCGCAACGGCCAAATTTGCCGCTGCCGGAAAACGGGTCGGAAAAAAAGATCTTGCCATTCAAGCCATTTCGTATGGAAATGTGTATGTGGCACAAGTGGCGATGGGCGCCAATCCACAACAAACATTATTGGCACTTCGAGAGGCCGAGGCATACGATGGCCCATCTCTGGTATTGGCGTATAGCCACTGCATCGCGCATGGAATCAATATGGAAAAAGGTATGGATCAACAGAAAAAAGCCGTTGCAAGTGGGTATTGGCCCCTCGTTCGGTACAATCCGGTTCTACGGAAGGAGGGGCGCAATCCGTTTGTATTAGACTCGCCCGCGCCCACAATGGCTTTTAAGGACTATGCCTACAATGAATTGCGCTACAAAGTGTTAACCCGTACCAATCCAGAAGAGGCAGAGCGACTTATTAAACTTGCCCAAGAATTGGTGGATCTCCGCTGGAAAAACTATGTAGAAATGGCAGGACACGGGGCAGAAGCATTTAGCCCAGTTGCTTAATTCCGCTTTAACCTTATGAAATCAATGGACTTACGGACAAACTATATGGGGCTTGCGCTCCGTTCCCCCATCGTCGTTTCGGCGTGCCCGCTCTCCGAGGACTTAGACAATATTCTGAAAATGGAAGACTATGGCGCGGGTGCAGTGGTCTTGTTCTCGCTCTTCGAGGAGCAAATCCGGCAAGAACATGCGCACTATGACGCTGTTTTGGCGGCCACCAGTAACATGTTTGCCGAAGCTGCGGACTTCTTCCCCGAACTTGAGGACTACCACGTAGGGTCGGCGCAGTATTTGGAGCTGATCCGTCGTGCAAAAGAACGTACCGAAATCCCCATCATTGCCAGTCTGAATGGCATGACGAACGAAGGCTGGATACAATATGCCGCCGAGATGGAGGCCGCCGGTGCAGATGGTTTAGAGATGAACGTTTTTTGGGTTCCAGCGGATACGCGCTTGACAGGGAACGAGGTGGAAACTCGTTATTTGGACATCATTCAATCCGTAAAAACGGCAGTAAATATCCCCGTTGCTTTTAAGCTCAATCCGTATTTTAGTGGGATGGCACATTTTGCGGGGCAGGCCAGCAAAGCCGGAGCAGATGCTTTGGTGCTGTTCAACCGCTTCTACCAGCCCGACTTTGACATTCGCAAGCTACAAGTTTTGCACAATCTCCGCTTCTCGGACGCTGCGGAAATTCGCTTGCCCTTGCTTTGGATTGCGGTTTTATACCAACGAATTGGTGCTTCTCTGGCGGCTACAACAGGTGTTCAAAGTGCCGTAGAAGTCATTAAGTACCTGCTTGCCGGTGCAGATGTCACCATGACAGCTTCGGCGCTATACAAATATGGCATTGGCTACCTGAAAAACATGCACAATGATCTGCAAGAGTGGATGCTGGAAATGGGTTTTACAAGTGTTGATGCTTTCAAAGGGGTGATGAGCCAGCAAAATATTTCGGATCCCGTTGCCTACGAACGTGCCAATTATATCCGAATTCTGGAAAATGCAAAGCCGTAGTTAAACCTGCGTTTGGGGCTAACTCATTGCGATTTCGCCATGACGGGTGGTTAAATCTTTGACGGATTAACTTTCCGGTCTTCAAACATATAGATGCAAGGCCGCGTATCTTAAATGCCGCAAGCGATTGAAAATAAAAGCTTTGAACCGTAGAGGTGAAATCTCTTTAACACGCTTTTACATACGGACTTTTTTAAAAGCCCCCCAATAGAGGGATCATTGTCCACATGGCCAACGCAAAAGGTAATGGGATAATGTTTAGAAATTTGGCCTTGCGAAACTCACCTTGACGAAAGTAGTACCATGCGCCAATGATGCAGCCCAGTAACACAAAGGGATAAGGCCAGATCGGTAAAACATACAAAAAACCATCTAATGAAGGCCCTTCTGGGAATGCGCGGCCAGAAAACCCAACCGCCTGCGGCCAGAAAGGCAAGCCAATGGCATACAATACTTGAAAAATAATGAGGCGTAATTTGGTTTTTTGTGGGTATGTTTTTTTGATCATGGCTACGTTTTTCTATTTCCTTAAAAGAACGGACAGTCTGTCCTCCAATTTGGTGAACCACTAAATTCCTTAAAGATCACTTTATGGCCTTGCGGGTGACTTCAAAGTCCTCTCCCTGCACATGGATAAAATACAGACCTTTGGGCAGGTTTGAGGTGTCTATCTCCCATTGAACAATTCCATTCATGCCGAGGTAGCCCTCGTGTACACTTCTAATGGTTTGGCCTAAGGCATTGTATAAGACCGCTTTTACCTTTTGCGATTTGCTCAGGTGAACATCGAGGCGGGTTGTATTGGTAAAAGGATTGGGGTAAAGCGCAGAAACATAAGACTGATCGGGCAATTCTGTTTCGTTGGCAGCAATTTGGGAGACCGTAAAAGATCGCGAAACGGTTTTTCCTTGGTACGTTGCCTCAAACCGCCAAGTACCCGTTGGCGATGAAGGAAGTGTTAGCGTCCAATACCAATAGGAGGCTGGATAATAGGTGTTCATCGTTTGCGTCCAACTTTGCCAAGTATTGCCATTGGGCTGGACAATGCGATAACTGACCACATGCCCGGGTTGTTGGTCACGAAAATAGGCCGCCGTAATGATTTGGGAACCGGGCGTATAGGTTGTTTTATCGAAGGTGGCTTCTTGAGACGGGCAAGTGTTAAACGAAGGTGGCTTGCTGTGTAACCTCAGTGCATTGATGCCAGAATCGTAGTATGTTTTGCCTACCGACCACCAAGAGGTTGTATTTAGGGCATTACAACTCCCTGCATAAGGATCAATAAGCACTCCATTGGGGTCATAGACTTCAAAGTGTAAATGTGGCCCGGTGGATTTTCCCGAACTGCCAACCAAACCGAGGTATTCCCCTTGTGCTACACTTTGCCCGACGGCCTTAGTTGTAAGGGAGCCGCGTTTTAGGTGGCCATACCAAGTGGTAGAACCATCCGCATGACGAATAAAAACAGCATTCCAATTAGGATCGGTTGTCCAATCGCACCGCCTATCATAGTTGCCATCCACTTTTTGCAAAATGATGCCAGGTGCAGCCGCCACTACCTCCATATTGTTTTGATCCATCGTGAGCCACTGGAATGGCCATAGAAAAATATCCGTTCCATTATGACCATCGTAGGTGCGTGCGCCACAGTTGAAGTCTCTAAAGTTAATGGTTCTGTCTTGATCCACAAAGTTGGAAATACCATGTAGTGCCGGATCCGTAACATGCGATGCCAAGCGTAGCGGCCAACCCAAATTCACGAACTCCGTTTTTTGAAGCAATACCCCCTGTTGTTCGAGCAAGCGGGTTTGATTGGCCAAATCTGCATGAATGGCGGCATAGTCTGCCTCCGTGAGATGGTCTTCTGGCAATGGCGCGGAGCCACCGCCATCCTGTGCAAAAAGCCAGAAAGGGGCAAGCAAAACAAAAGCTGTGAAGAGAATCCGCATATGTAATTGTATTTATCGGTTAAGATTGTAAAAAAAATGCCTCAAAAAGTGTGCGAGGAATGGCCAAACACAAAATAGAAATCCATTTTCCCTTTCTTTTTTGTAGGAAGCGCATATTTGACCGTAATTTAAGAAAATATTGCTTGTACAAATTTATGTAAAAAGGGTACTGAAACCCAATGAAAACACATGCTCTTTAAACGCGATTTTTTGCCATACACTATACCACTGCTTTTGCTTTGGTTATTGCTATTTGGGGGCGGCCTTGCGTATGATTATTTAAATCATACCGGATTTTGGCAACCGCAGAACCTCTTTGAGCGCATCACCCCGCCCATTTTCGGGGTTGTAATTCCTCTTTTTTTGCTTGTTTTCAGATGGTTGGCATTAGAACCCGAAGACATGATGTTGATGTCTTTTGGTATGGTCTTTAGCTTGGTATTGATGGGGATTTTATGGGCTGGCGGTGGAGCCGAATGGGGGCGTATTGCACTACAATGGATGTTGATTGTCTTGACGCTATATGTTTCCTTAGAAGCTTTGTGGCGCAAAATCAGACGCAAGGCATGATAAAAAACGTTTTTTGAAAACGATTTTGCCGATGATTGTATTAAAACTTTCGTGTTAGGGGTTAATCAAGCCCTCGCCATGATGGACTTCAAGCCCTGTATGGGTAACTTCCGATGTACTTCATCCAATGAAGTGCAAACTTAGCCCCGTAGGAGAAACCCCTTTGAGAACGAGTTCTGGAGCATTATCGGGGCGAAATATTTCTAAGAGGCGGCATAGCTGGTTGAACACCGTCTAGACCCAATCTACCCGCAATCCATGATCCATTAATTAAAGTACGACCCAAAAAAACATACATGAGCGAGATCATTACCGGAAAAGACCTGCAACGCATTGGCTGGAAGCCGGGGAAACTTTTGGGCATTGCCAAAAAAGTGGCGGAAAACTTGATGCAGGAGGGTGCGGACAAGCCCTCTGTGTTGGTCATCTTACAGGGTGTTTTGGAAAACCCCAGCGATTATATAGACAACTTTACCCTGCGTGACTTGGTGGAGCTTGTGATACACGACCAAATGCCACCGCAAGAACCACCCGAAGAAGCCTTGCGCCCTGACCCGCTTTCGTTCGATATCTGGGGCAAGCAAATGATTGACCCCATGGCGGAGCGACAAATGGAAACCGCAATGCGTCTGCCCATCTCTGTTGCCGGAGCCTTAATGCCGGATGCACACGTAGGCTACGGATTGCCCATTGGTGGTGTTTTGGCGACCGAAAATACGGTTATTCCGTATGCGGTAGGGGTGGATATTGCTTGCCGGATGATGCTTTCCGTCTTTCCAGAACCGCCAAGCATGCTCGTTGCACACCACGACCGTCTGCGGAAGGCGTTGATGAACGAAACCCACTTTGGTACAGGAGATCGGTGGCGGATAGGAGACCCACAAACACCACAGCACGAGGTCTTGGATACTGGAGACTGGAACGCGACTCCGTTGCTGCGCTCCCTGCGAGACAAAGCACAGGCCCAATTGGGCACTTCTGGCAGTGGAAACCACTTTGTAGAGTGGGGAACGCTTACGGTGGATCGGCCAAATCCTGAAACGGGCCTTCAACCCGGGCAGTATGTGGCTTTGCTCTCACATTCCGGCTCAAGAGCCGTGGGTGCGCGCATCGCCGAGCATTTTACCAAAGTGGCGAAAACACTACACCCCAAATTGCCCAATGAAGCCCAGCACTTGGCTTGGTTAGATTTGTCCTCCGAAGAGGGCGATGCCTATTGGCAAGCCATGCAGTTAGCCGGGCATTTTGCACAAGCAAACCACCACATTATTCATCGGCGCGTAGCGCGTGCGGCTGGCTTAGAAGCCTTCTTTATGGTGGAAAACCACCACAATTTTGCTTGGAAAGAGCTTTTGCCCGATGGCCGTGAGGCGATTATCCACCGGAAAGGCGCGACTCCAGCCGGTGCGGGTGTTTTGGGGATTATCCCCGGCTCTATGGGTGATGCCGGCTACTTGGTACGTGGTTTAGGCCATGCACCCGCCCTTAACTCGGCCTCTCATGGCGCGGGACGATTAATGAGCCGGAAAGCGGCAAACTCCGCCATTACCTTGCACAACCGGAATGAATATCTCCAAAAAAGAGGTGTAACCCTATTGAGTGGTGGCTTAGACGAGGCGCCGCAAGCCTATAAACCCATCGGGGAGGTAATGGCCGCCCAAACCGATTTGGTGGAGACCCTTGCGCGGTTCAATCCCGTGATTGTGCGTATGGCGTAAAAATTATGCGTATAGTATAAGAATTGTGTAGATGGCTTAAGAAAGGGTAAAAAACCGCATTATTGAGGTTGCCCTTGGCCTGCATGAATTTTATACAATACCTTATTTATGGAATTCTGCACTTTCAGCAAATAGATACAAATGTTTTAAACAAAGCATCCTGCTATAAGCTAATGGCGCTGTCAATAAAATACCAAGATTTGTAGATCATCTCGCGGAGCAAAATCCGTCGCATGACCAATTTGGGAGCGCGAACAGTTGATAACATAGCCCTTGAATTGCTCCAAACGGTTTTGCCGCCCCCAAAAGGCATTCGGCTCATTGGCATTAGGCTTTCAAACTTGACAACGAAGAAAATTTGGATGGGAAACAGCTTTTATTGCCTTTCGATACATGAGCGAGGTCACGCACTAAGCATCTAACAGAAATAAATATTCCATAAAAACATAATGTGCACAAGTTTTGGCTCGATTGTCGCATTGTATCTACAGAAGAAAGAGGTTAGGGGTGACAATACCGTGAAGGGGTAAGCGACTTCAGCAGTTGTTAAAGCAAGCTCATTTCATGGCAAGGTTTTTGCATATTAGACCAGTAACATAGCTTCACTTTTCGGAATACCATGGACTACATACCCGTTTTTTTGTTCATCAATACAAAAAATGTGGACAAGTAGCTTTTTGTTGTCTCAAAACAATATGGTATTCGTCTGGAATTGATACAAGCCCACCAACCAACCAGCAAATAAAGCATCCAATGAAATTTACCGTAGAATCGTTTTAAGAGTGACATACCCTGTAATTCTCCCAGACTGGATTAGCCCCTTTCAGGACACCATCCTGACAACCACTGAGGATCAACGCACGTCGGACTCGGTGGTTGCGCAATTGGACGAAACGGGCCGGGTATTGATGGTCAACCAGAAAGGTGAAACCGAGTGGGGTCTGGGAAAAGGAATGCGTGTACCAAGGGCCTTTATGTACACCTTACGCACACAAGTTCCAGACGAACAGGGCGTATATTCAGTAGAAACGTCCCTTGGCCTACTCCACGTACTGCACCTACAACAACAAGGTGGTTGGCTTTTAATGAGCAGACCCGCACAATTAGAAGACCCAGCCCTTTCCGAAAGCCCCTCGGCTTTTAAGGCCCTCATCGAGAAAGTCGCCATTTTTATCCTACATATGCAGGCAGATGGCACGGTGGTTGATGCCAATACCGAATCTGAACGCATAACCGGATACGCCGCTGTTGAGGTTAAAAACCGCCCCTTCTTGCTCGAAATCCTGCACCCCGAAGACCGATGGAAGTTTACCAAAGCAATGCGGGACGTGAGGGATGCGGGTAAAATAACCTTTGGGGCACGATTCCAGCGGAAAGACGAAAACGACGAAACCCGCTTTGCCGAAATCCATTTGTACTTGGCCAAACAAGATACGGTCGGAGATGTCGAGGCCGTTATCTTTGATGTCACCGATCAATCGGAGGTGGACGAGGATCTCTTCCTGAGCGAATCCCTCTACCGCGTCTTTTTGGAACAAACCCCAACGGGTGTTATCCATTTGGATGAAACAGGCATTGTCACTTTTGAAAACCACCGCTTCCGACAGTTAGTCGGCGAATCGCCCGAAGCAGCTTGGATTGGCCAGAATATCTATGCCCTCAAACCATTTGGCGCAAAATTAGACGATGCGATCCGGCAGATGCTTCGTACTGGAACCGAGTTTGGCAATTTGGAGGCTTGTTTCCAGATACAAGACAGTGCTTGCGCACAATTCCTAACCGTTCACGGTGCGCCTATCCACCACCCTAATGGCGATATTGTGGGTGGGGTCTTGTTGGTAGAAGACATTACCCAGCGGAAGCAGCAGGAAATTTTGCGCGAACGGCAAAAGAATTATGTACAGGCCGAGGCGACGCTGCGCGAAGCATTGTTTGACCACGAGAGCCAGACTTCCTTCTTAGAACGTGCTACCGAGATTCTGGGCCAAGCTACAGGTGCCGATCGTGTGGCGGTTTTTTTAAGGGCAGATCAAGACAATTACTACCATGCAAATGCTGTTTGGCCAATCGAAAACCCCGATCCGCTATCCTTCGAGTCGCTTAATGCCGCAGATTTTCCGATTTTGATGCGTGCTTTGATGGATCGGGAAGTGTTACATGTAAACCGTAAACAACATTTAACCGCAGATGCCACGCAGTTGCTCAACCGATTGGGTATGTTCGAGGCGATATGGGGTCCTTTTTTTGAGAATGGACGCCCGTTCGGATTTGTTGTTTTCGAGGTCAAAAATCCACCAGAAACATGGTTTTGGGATACGACCGAACGTTCTTTGATCGAAAAATTAACCCATACCTTCGAGGCACTTTGGGGACGCATTACCGCAGAAGTACGTTATAACCAAACGGTTGCGGCCATTGATGAGTGTCTGTTTAACTTCGAGTTCGCACAAGACGAAACACGTTCTTTTACTTTTATTACGCCACAAATCGAGAAACTTTTGGGCTACAAGGCCGAGGTCTTGCTCAATAGGGAAAAGAGCCGTGTTGATTGGCTTCGCCAAATTGTACATCCGGCAGATCATGTGGAGGTACAAGCCCACGACCAACGGCTAAGAAGCGGGCAAGGCAGTGAGACCACCTATCGGGTATTGCATCGCGATGGAACCATCCGGTGGCTACGGGAATCCGCCAGCCCACACCGAGACTCGGCGAGGCGCGTAACGGTGGGTGGGATTTTGATAGATGTGACCGAGCAAAAAACCGCAGAGAGTGATCTTATCAATGCCAAACGAGCCGCAGAAAGTGCTAATGAGCTAAAAACAGCTTTTATGGCCACCATGAGCCATGAAATTCGTACCCCGCTTGGCGCAGTGAACGGGTTTGCGGAACTTCTCGCCAGGGAATTGGCAGAGGTGGAGGATAAAACCAAGCGCCCAATGCCAGCACAGGTCACCGAGTTTGTCACGGCCATTAGAGAAAACTCGCAGCGTCTGCTGACCTTAGTGAATGACTTGTTCGACTTATCGAACCTCGAAATTGGGGTCATGTCTATCCGCCACATCTCTGTACCGCTTCACGAGGTCGTCCTTAAAGCCACCAGCAAAGCAGCCGTCGCACTCTCGCAAAAAGGTGTTGAGCTTAAATTAAATCTAGCCCAACAAGAACCCGTCGTTATCGGAGATCCACAACGAATCCAACAGGTTTTGGAAAATCTATTGGAAAATGCGGCCAAGTTTACCGAACAAGGAGCGGTAACCGTTACTTCAACCAGACATGATACCGAGGTGGCCATCGAAATTTCTGACACAGGCGTGGGCATGAGTGACGAATATGCCGCACATCTCTTTACGCCATTTATGCAAGAAGACCGACGCCTGAACCGTCGCTTTAAAGGAACTGGCCTTGGCTTGGCTTTGGTTAAACGTATCCTAGAATTGATGGACGGACGGGTAGAAGTGGAAAGTGAGAAAGGAAAAGGTTCTACCTTCCGTGTCTGGCTTCCTCTTGCACAGCCAAATGAATAATAGTACTCAACACAAATTGAGCATGTGTTTATGACGTGTCTTTCGGGTTAATTAGGCAATTCGCCCTGACGCTTTGCCACATCGCACGTATCCTTGCCCAGCAAATTCTCCAAATCCTGCCTTACCATTCGAGAACGATGAAGGAATTCTTGGGAAGGTGTAATTGGAAGGTATCAGATCAACACAGAATCTCCAATTCGTTTAATAACAACAATTTAAGACGATGGACTTACCTTATTTTAAGGGGAAATCAAAGTGGTAGCCAGCAATCTTTTCCACGTCAAGGATTGCCCATTTTTTTGGCTCAATCTCATGCAGCATGACATCATAATAGACGATGGTTTGCTCTGAAACCTCCGTCACACGCATAGTCCAAGCGGTTGGGAAAATATCTCGCCTATTTATTCGATGATCGTTGCTATACGGCCCACCTTTTCTGGGGATTCCCAGAATTAGGTAGGCAAATTTTACGGAATCGAAAAAATCTTTAAAATTACTGGGTTTCTCAAGAAATGTCTTTTCGTTATAGTTTGGCTTAAGAACATTGATCCTCTCAAGTGTTTGCTCTTCATTTCGGGAATCAATGTAATATGCACCTAATTTGTTGGCCTCCTGTAAAATACGCTTTGCAATTCTTTTCTTTGTGGGCAAAGTCCCTTCCCAGCACGGTGGGGTATCATGAAAGAGTTTATCTCCGTAAAAATCACTGCCCGGTTTGGTTAAGCGTTTGTGGTCAACAAACCGAGGGCGCACTTGGTCGTCTGGGAATCTATCCGATATAGGGGCTTTGTCTTTCACAAAAAGGGATAGAACCGTTCTTACAAAATCAGAGGACATCTGGGCATATCCTTCGTCTATTTCTTTTTGAGTCGGTTGGATGATGTGTTCACATTGTGCCAACAACCTCGGATGTGATGCACAAAATAAAACAAAAACGATGATAAAGAACTTAGGCATCTGGGTGTATTATTAGCGGTTTAATCTTTGTTTTTTGGGGTTGAAATACATGAATTTATATTTTCAGTCATTATCGTGAAGTTAATATGGCTGGTATCCAATCCAAACACAAGAGGTATGTGTTTTTCACTTTGCAATAAGACATGATCTAATTGATGTACTAACACCCATTCTAAAGCAACTTTGCTTTCATAATGACCTATTTGTTGGTCTTCTAAAATTGCAGGGTCTAATGTAATAAAGGCATTTTCGAGGTACAACAATTCTCCTTCATTAGAAAAAAAAGGAGGTGTTTTAGGTGTCTTAACGAAGGCCCAAACTTCATGTTTGACGCGGTCTTTTGGGTCAATCTTGGCAACGACAATGCCTTTTTGAGAAAGTAAAAGGCTTCCAATATTGGATAGGTCTCTACAGACCTTACCACGAGTTCTTATGGTTTCAATAATAAGTTCAAGTTTGGCGTATTGTTCAGGACTAAGGGTTGAAACACGGGATTTGTCGCAATAATATTTTCGGGTTAATTGATCATTGTTCGGACATAAAGGTGGCTGATATTCACCATTATTTTCGTTTCTTTTTGGATTTTCCTCACCCGTATTATCATACCACTTATATGATACAAAACTAATTGGAAAAGGCAAGGGGAGATTGTTTTTTTCTCCACTGGCCTCCGATGTGGTTAGCGTGGAAAAAACAAATAAGATGTTGAGTACATAGCTTAATAATGTATTCATAGGGCATTGCTGTTTAAAGTAGCGTTTTGGTCTAAGTGTTTGCAAGATATTCAATTGAATGC